>CAZTYA010000357.1:0-2513 GCA_964617255.1 uncultured Syntrophales bacterium | reverse complement strand
GTGCCTCAACTCCGGTTGTCGATCAATTCACTGACCGACCAGGACGCCGAGATGACCGTTAGCCTGTCCAGGAACGGGGTGCTCCTCGTCCAGAAGTATATTAAGGTGTCAATGCCCATGCCGCCGACGAAGGATGTCCCTGAACTGGAAAAGCGGTCGTATCTGTTCCTGGACAAGATCGCAGTAACCGTCCTGACCGATCCGGACATCAAGCGGGAGTTCTTTTCGGAGAAGGCGAGGATAGCTTGAGCTAGATAAACCCTGCCAATAGGGGAAAGGATCTTATGGCAACATATAGGGAAATCCAAAAATGGGTAAAAGATAAGCATAATTTCACCCCTAAGACATGCTGGATTGCCCATGTGAAGGAGATTTGCGGCTTAAACCCTAAGAAGGCTTATAATCGAGAAGATGCTGATGTAAGGAAGCACCCATGCCCCGATGACAAGCAGCCAATCATAAAGGAGGCGTTCCGTCATTTTCGGATGATCAAATGCACGAGCTCGAACAGATCCTTCAGATCCAGAAAACAGCCGAACAGATGATCTCCCTGATGATGGACGCCGGCGGCCGTGTATGGGTGGATGATAACAAGGCATATCGGGATCTGGTGGATCAGTTCCATGTTCTGAATGTGGATTTGATGGCCCCGGAGCAGTACGAGGCGGCAAAGGTGGACGCCGAATATTTCATGAGGCTAGTTGTGCTGGCGGTGGCGCATTGGGAGAAGGAGGGCGAAAAGAGTAAATGACATTTGAACACCTGTTCATCGCAATAATCATCATTGTTTTTGTAGTCGCCGGACCACTGCTCAAGTACATCCGATCAAAGCGTCAAGAAGCTCCCTTGGATTTCCCGTATAAGAAGGCCCCCATTCTTTTCAGCCCAGCAGAATGCTCATTCCTGGGGGTTCTGGAACAGGCCGTGGATGGGAAATACCGCATCATGGGGAAGGTCCGTCTGGCAGATGTGCTTAAAGTGGATTCTGGCCTGGGCAACAGTGCCCGACAGAGCGCCTTCAACAGGATTCAGGGGAAACACCTTGACTTCGTCATCTGTGATCCAGCATCCTTCGCCGTGAAGTTCGCCATCGAGCTTGACGACAAGAGCCACGACCAACCGCAGAGGCAGTCCCGGGATGAGTTCGTTGACAAGGCTCTTCAGGCTGCCGGGGTCCCGGTATTCCACTTCAAGGCACGGCAGGCGTACTCGGTCCAGGAGGTCAAGGACAGCCTGTTCCGTGGATCTGTGGCGGTGGTGAAGAAGGTGGCTGTGTAAAACTCGCTATTTAAGGAAAGCCATCATGACCGAAAATTCTGGAAGCATTCTCTATTACGGAGATAATCTTGACATTCTGAGGCGCTATATCAAGGATGAAACGGTTGATCTTGTTTATCTGGATCCACCTTTTAATTCCAATGCGAATTATAACGTATTGTTCGCGGAAAAAAATGGGAGTAAGGCTGCCAGCCAGATACAGGCTTTTACCGATACCTGGACTTGGAACCAGGAAAGTGAGTCAATATTCTCTGAGATTGTGATGGCGGGTGGTCGTGTATCTGATTGTCTGCAAGCATTTAGGACGTTCCTCGGCGAATGCGACATGCTGGCCTATCTTGTGATGATGGCTCCGCGTCTCGTTGAACTCAGGCGGGTTATGAAATCGACGGCCAGCATTTATTTGCATTGTGATCCCACCGCAAGCCACTATCTTAAAATGCTTATGGATGCAGTATTTGGATTAGAGAACTTCCGAAATGAAATATCTTGGCGGCGGTCAAATCCTAAAAGCCATATAAAAATAAACTTTCCCAACTGCCGCGATTTACTCCTCAGATATTCAAAAACGGATGTTGCAACCTTCAAAATGATCTATGAAGAACATGATCCAGAGTATGTAAAAAAAGCATATCGATATTCGGATTCAAAAGGGCAATATCGCTTGCTTCCCCTTCTGAATCCAAATGATGACCGACCGAATCTCACCTATGCGTTTCTGGGCGTTACGCGTGTGTGGCGATGGACACGGGAACGGATGGAAGAGGCATATCGCAATGGTCTTGTCGTACAACTTAAACCGGGTGCCGTACCTCAATACAAGAAATATCTCAGCGAATCGAAAGGACGGACAATAACAGATGATTGGGCTGATATACAGCAGGCTGCTGGGAACGAATCTCTTGGCTATCCAACGCAAAAGCCGGTTGCTCTATTGGATCGAATAATCCGCAGTTCCTGTCCTGAAGGTGGTCTTGTGCTAGACCCCTTCTGTGGCTGTGGTACTACGATTGCCGCGGCTCAAGCACTTGGCCGACCATGGATTGGGATAGATATTACACATCTCGCTATAAACCTGATCAAAGTACGCTTAAAGGATTCCTTTGGCGATTCCATCAAGTTCAAAGTCATCGGCGAACCCGTAAGCGTCCAAGATGCCGAACGACTGGCCGAGTCCGACCCTTATCAATTTCAATGGTGGGCACTCGGGCTTGTTGGGGCGCGGCCAGTTGAAC
>CAZTYA010000356.1:0-2517 GCA_964617255.1 uncultured Syntrophales bacterium | reverse complement strand
CGATCACCCAGGCAAAAAAAGAAACCGAGCCATAGATGTTCGTGACGGGGCTTTGACCGGTCAGAATGTACTGGGTGAACAGGGTTGCCGTATGGAAGAAAAAGGCGAAGGCCAAAAGCCAGGTCGAGATCTTGGCGAGGAATATACTCCTGATCAGAAGTGATCCCAGATAACCCGTCGTGCTGACGAAATAACCGACCAGCGCAATGTTAAGGAGAATTTTATCCATTCGGCAAACAGACCTCGATGGGTTCCTGCAGGATTTCCCGGATGAGATGTCTCACGGCATTCCAGTCATTTTTACGAATGAAATGAAGGAGATCCGACTGGACAAGGGATTCGAAAATTTTCTTGTTCTCAACGGAGGACCGATCTTTAGCCAGGACGACTTCCCTGATCTGGCCCATGATATCGAGATAGGTTTCGTACTCCTTGCCGAATGTCGCTTCGAGTTCCCGGCGCAGGTGTTTGGCCAGGGCGGGGCTTTTCCCGCCTGTGGATATGGCGACGGCGAGATCGCCCCGTTCCACGATCGACGGCAGAATAAAATCGCAACGCTCCGGTTCATCGACGATATTCACCAGGATGTGTCTGGCGCGGGCATCCCGGAAGATTTGTTCATTGACATGCCGGTTGTCCGTGGCGCCGATGGCAATAAAAGCGGAAGCAATATGCTGCGCTGCGTACTGGTCGTTGATGTGCGCAATCTCTCCCCTGGCTTTCAAAGCTTCCAGTTCCGGCATCAGGGCGTCGGCGATGACGGTAACCCGTGCACCGCATTGCAGCAGGCGTTGAACCTTGCGGCAGGCCACCTCACCGCCGCCTACGACGGCGCATGGCTTGTCGGATATATCAAGAAAGACGGGGTAATATTTCAATGCAGGAATCCTTTGTTTTCCCGGTAATAATTTTACGGGCCGGCGTCGTCTAAATGGCCGGAAAATCGACCGTTCGGCTCGGAAACGCTAACATGAAGCCCCGTAAAATTCAAGCCGCTTGAAATGTCTCGGGAAAAAAGATATAGAAAATGCAGGAAATTATGATGATACAAAAGCTGTAGGGTGAAAAGATGCCCATCGGTACGGGCGGCAACCTTAGCGAATGGTCCCGGGTGATAAGCGGTTCATGCGGAAAGGGGAAAGGCGTTCATGACGGAAAAGGGTGAGATGAAAAAACAGCGGTGGATGAAGCTCGAACTGTCCGTTCCGGAAGAACTGGTGGAAGGGATATCCAACTTCATGATCGAAATCGGCGCTCAGGGCGTTTACGAAGAAACCCTGGAGCCATGGGTCGCCAATGATCTGCCTGAACTGGTCGGAAACGATGTCATCTATGCCTACCTGCCCTTCGATCCCCATCTGGAAAACCGCCTGGCCCGGTTGCAGGGTTATATTGAGGGTCTGGCGGATCTTTTCCCGGAACTGGGCAAGGTAAGCTACAAGCAGGAAACCATTGAGGATCCGGACTGGGGGGAACAGTGGAAAAAGTACTTCAAGCCCCTCCGGGTGGGTCGGGAAATCGTCATCAAACCCACCTGGGAACGCTATGCTCCCGAGGGCGGCGATATCGTCATTGAAATCGACCCCGGAATGGCTTTCGGGACGGGACAGCACGCTTCGACGCGGATGTGCCTGGAAGCCCTGGAAGACGTCATTGCAAAGGACCGGGCTATTAAGGCCTGGGAGGTTTTGGATGTCGGCACCGGGACGGGCATTCTCGGCATTGCCTGTGCGAAACTGGGGGCGGAAAAAGTCCTCTGCCTGGACGTGGATAAAAAAGCGGTGAGCATTGCCCGTGAAAATATCCAGATGAACGATGTGGCGGATCGGGTCCGGGCCGCCGGCCGCGATGTGACGTCTCTGGAGGGTTCTTTCGACCTGATCGTCGCCAATCTCACGGAAAAAATCCTGACAAAACTGAGACCGACCCTCGTGGACCTCCTGCGTCCCCGGGGTTATCTCATCATTTCGGGTATCATCATTGATAATCGCGCCATGATCGAGGAAAGTTTTCTGGCTGACCCGCTCGTTCTGCATCATTTGCTCGCTGAAAAAGAGTGGATCTGTTACGTCCTGAAGAAGAAGGAAGCAAGTCGTTGACCATACCGAGGTTTTATCATCCCGAGACGATGGCTTCCGGGCAAATCGTTTCCCTGACCGGGGATAATATTCATTACGCGCAGCGGGTGCTCCGGATGCGCCAGGGTGATTCCCTTGATTTGATCGACGGCCTGGGGTTTGAGTATCATGCCGTGATCCGGTCCGTGGGGCTGGAGGGCGTTTCCGTGGAAATTCTGAAGAAAAACGCCATTCCGGATCCCCCTCTTGGCTTGACCCTCTGTCAGTCGCTGCTTAAGTCCGACAAGATGGATTTCATCATTAAAAGATCCGTCGAACTGGGGGTTGATACCTTTATTCCGTTTGTTTCTTCAAGATCCGTTGCCCGCCTTTCCCCGGAGGCGGCTCTCAGTAAGGTCACGCGGTGGCAGAAAATCGCGACGGAATCCGCCCGGCAATG
>CAZTYA010000355.1:0-2528 GCA_964617255.1 uncultured Syntrophales bacterium | reverse complement strand
AGCCAGACGGGGCATACGGCGAGGATGGCGGAAGCGGTTGCCGAAGGGGCGGCGGCAATCGAAGGGGTAACCGTGATCATGAAACGCGCCGCCGAGGCGACGGCGGAAGACCTCCTCTGGGCCGACGGTGTTGCCATCGGTTCGCCCGAGAATTTCGGCTACCTCTCCGGCATGATCAAGGACTTTTTCGACCGGACGTTTTATGCCGTTGAGGGCCGGGTTTTTCGCAAGCCTTACGTCGTCTTCATCAGTGCCGGCAATGATGGAACAGGAGCCCTCCGGGCGGTTGAAAGAATTGCCCTCGGTTATAAATTCAAAAAAGTGTATGAACCGGTGATTGTCCAGGGCGATGTGAAGCCCGAGGATCTGGAGAAATGCCGCGAACTGGGCGGTGTTTTGTCCGGCGGCTGTCAGATGGGAATCTACTGAACGGCGACAAGTCGAGAGATCGTAAGTGATGACGATAACAGTGGTTTTCTTGATAAGACTGTGATATCCAATCGCTGTTTGCGCCTTGGGGCACCTGAAAGATGAAAGATTATTTTATTGCCGTCGGCATAGAAGCACGGGCGCTGTTTTGATTAAAACAAAGCTTATTCCCACTCCGGTATCATTTTCGCCGGAGCCGGAATGGGTATTGAAGATTGATACCGGGGGGAAAAGAAATGGTTGAACCGGAAAAAACGCGCGAGCAGCTTGTGGATGAACTGGTCCGTTTGGAAAGAAAAGTCGCCGATCTCGAGGAGCAGGTCCGCCAGGGAGAAGGGCTGCGGGATGAAATCGCGCGCCTGCAGTCTCACCTGGAATATGTTGTCGGGGCGTCGAACGCGGGGCTGAATATCGTCGATGAAGATTACAACCTTTGTTACGTCAGCCCGGAATGGCGTATGCGTTACGGCGAGCGGCTGGATCTGAAATGTTACCAGTATTTCCAGGGACAGGAAACGGTCTGCGATCATTGCAAGATTCCACAGGCCCTTGCGACGGGCAAGGCGGTCATCACGGAGCGGAAAATCGCCCGGGAGGATAATCGCGAGGAAAAGGCCAAGCAGGCCCTGCTCAAAACTGTCGAACAGTCGGAGCGGCTCCGGCGGGATATCATCGATTTTTTGCCCGATGCCACCTTTGCCATTGACCGTGACGGGAAGGTCATCATCTGGAACCGGGCCATTGAGGAGATGACGGGGATCAAGAGCGAGGAGATGATCGGGAAAGGCGATTATGAATACGCCCTGCCTTTTTACGGAGTCCGTCAGCCTCTCCTGATCGATATGGTTCTTCATCCGGACCCGGCGCTGGAACAATACTACCGTTATGTGCGTACGGAGGGCGATGTGCTGGTCGTGGAAACGGAGGTTCCGGGTCTTCGGGGCCGCCGGGACCAGCGGTTTTGGGCCAAGGCAAGGCATCTTTACGACAGCGACGGCAACACGATCGGCGCCATCGAATCCATCCGCGACATCACCGGTCATCGAAAAGCGGAAGAAGCGTTCCGGGAAAGTGAAGAAAAATTCCGCCTCCTGACGGAGGAAACCCCCGTCGGCATTTCTTTGATGAACGCCGACCAGCGGTTTGAATATTTCAACCCGAGATTCACGGAAATATTCGGCTATACGCTTGATGAGATGCCGACGAAGGAAGCCTGGTTCGCGAAAGTCTATCCCAATGCCAGATATCGGAAGAAAATCCAGGCCTTCTGGAAAAAGCAACTCTACGATGCGCCGGTACCGGGCCATATTGTGGAGGGGCAAGTCACAGCCCGCAGCAAGGACGGCATGGAAAAGATCGTCTATCTCCGGTCCGTTTACATGAGTAACGGAAAGCATCTTCAGACCTATGAAGACATCACCCGCCAAAAGAAACTCGAGGAACAACTGATTCAGGCCCAGAAAATGGAGGCGATCGGCACCCTGGCAGGAGGGATCGCCCACGATTTTAATAATCTCCTCATGGGGATTCAGGGTTATACCTCCCTGATGCTGTATAAACTGGAATTGCCGCATCCATTCTATGAGAAATTGAAGGCGATTGAGGATCAGGTGGTGAGCGGCGCCAACCTGACGAAGCAACTCCTCGGTTTTGCCCGGGGCGGGAAATACGAAGTCAAACCGGCCGATCTGAACCGCCTGGTGGAGAAAACGGTGGACATGTTCCACCGTACCAAAAAGGAAATCACGGTTCATAAAAAACTCGACAAAAAACTCTGGAGTGTCGAAGTGGATCAGACTCAGATGGAGCAGGTGCTGCTTAATCTCTATGTGAACGCCTGGCAGGCCATGCCGGGAGGAGGCGATCTGTTCCTGGAAACGCAAAACATTACTCTGGATGCCGTCTATGTGAACGTGAACGATGTGCCGCCGGGGGATTACGCCAGGATCACCGTTACCGACACCGGCGTCGGTATGGATGAGAAAACGCGTCAGCGGGTCTTTGATCCCTTTTTTACGACCAAGGAAATGGGCCGCGGGACGGGTTTGGGGCTGGCGACCGTCTACGGCATCATCAAAGGGCATGGCGGCGTCATCAAT
>CAZTYA010000354.1:412-2532 GCA_964617255.1 uncultured Syntrophales bacterium | reverse complement strand
GTGTGATTGGCCTTGACGGCCCCCTTGCAGGCCATGACGGCGAACAGCTTCTCTTTCAACGCCAAGGTGGATGCGGTTTTCCCTCCGGCCAGCACCTCGCCGACCAGATCCGGCAGAAATTGCTTGGGTGAGAGATTCGCGAGCGGAGCCGGAACGGTTTTCAGCACGAGGGAATGGCCGCCGAAGGGTTCCATGTCGATGCCGGCGTCGGTCAGAATGTCCCGCGACTGAATGAACTGTTCATATTCCGCCGGGGATAAACTTAAAACCTCGGGCACCAGCAGCGCCTGTTGGAAACCGGCGCGTTTCCGGGCGTCGGAACGGATTTTTTCAAAGAGAATCCGTTCGTGGGCGGCATGCTGATCCATGACCACCAGCTTATCCCCGCCGGAAAAAATCAGGTACGTCGCGCCGACCTGTCCCAGGTAAGCCAATTCGGAAAACCGAAGACAATTTTCCGACATCATACCCGGTAACGGTTCCACCTCGGTCCGTGCAGCCGGACCACGCCATAAACCCATCAGCGGCGGCTCCGGTCGGCGTTCTTCCCGGTGCGCATAGGTGGGACGACTCCCACCCGTCACCAGGGTATAACGCTTGAGGGCTTCCTCTACCCGCTGATGATAAGAAGCTCCCGTTTGTTCCCGGTGTGCATCGTACGGATCGCGCTCGCCTTCGTGAACAGCGGCAAGCTTGGCCACAATGGTCTCGACGACGCAGTCATAAATATCCCGCGGATTGCGAAAACGCACCTCCGTTTTGGCCGGGTGAACATTCACATCCACCTCTTCCGGCGGCAAGTCAATAAAAAATACCAGCACAGGATAGCGTTTCTCCGGGATCACCCGCCGGTAACCCGTCATGACGGCGTGGCTGATCAGGGCGTCTTTTACAAACCGCCCGTTGATAAAGAAGTAGTAACCCTTCGCGTTCGCACGGGAATAATCCGGCCGGGTGATCAATCCGTGCAACCGGATGTCTCCTTTTTGGCCCTCAATCCGGATCATGTGGCTCGACGTATCTTCCCCCAGGATCAGGGCGAGCCGTTCGGATATATCAGTCGTGTGAGGCACGCGGAGAATTTCCCGGCCGTTGGATGTCACCACGAACCGGACGGCCGGCTGACTCATGGCAATCCTGACCAGCATCTCCATGCAGGCGGCCTGCTCCGCGGAAACGGACTTCAGAAATTTTTTCCGGGCGGGCACATGATCGAAGATATGTGTCACTTTAACCGCCGTGCCTTCAGGGCATCCGATATCCTGCTGTGATTCGATTTTCCCGCCGTCTAAAACGATCCGGCATCCCGACAGGGCGCCCCGGCGGCGGCTGGTCATCTCCACCCGGGCGACCGAGGCGATGCTGGGCAGGGCCTCGCCACGGAAACCATAGGTCACGATATGAAAAATATCGTCAACCGACTGGATTTTGCTGGTGGCGTGCCGCTGGAAAGCCAGGCCGATCTCGTCCGCCGCAATGCCGCGACCGTTATCGACGACCCGGATGGATTTGCATCCGCCCTGCTCCAGATCAACGCCCAGGTCACCGGCTCCGGCGTCGATGGCGTTCTCCAGCAGTTCCTTCAAGATAGATGCCGGCCGTTCAACCACCTCACCCGCAGCGATCTGGTTGGCCACATCCCGGGACAGAACGGCGATTTTGGTTTCCATCGGTTGTTGATTCTCCCCTGTTTAGATACTTACAAGCTGCGTAAACTTGATAACAACTATTAATGCGGCAAGCAAACAAAAAAGTCATGCCGGACCTGATCCGGGACCCATTCCCGGAACGTTACACACTGCCAATGGATTCCGGGTCAAGAGACTGTGTCGTAATTAAACCATATAGAGTTCTTTGACAATCGAATATGAGAGCGAGGAGAAGCAAAAAGCTTGTTGCACAGCCGTGTCATCATGGTAGAGTACCCTCCAACAAAGGAGGAGCGATATGGCGTATCGATGCGGCAACGGTTACCAGATGGACTTGATGCCCCCAAGCATTGAAGAGTATGTGGCTCAGGACAACCCCGTCAGAGTTTACGATGCTTTTGTTGAATCCCTGGATTTTCGGGAATTGGGGATCGAGATCAATCCTGGCAAAGTTGGCAATTCCGAATACGA
>CAZTYA010000354.1:0-402 GCA_964617255.1 uncultured Syntrophales bacterium | reverse complement strand
GCTCTCCCGATATTCTTATGGTCTAAAGAGCTCACGGCAACTGGACCGGGAATGTCACCATAATATGGCCTTTATTTGGCTTATGGGTGGTTTACGGCCGGATCATAAGACGATCGCGGAGTTTCGGCGTCGGAACAGGCACGCCTTGCAGAAGATGCTGCGTCAGTGTGCACGGATGTGCATCAAGTTCAAGTTGATTGCAGGGAACGTTTTATTTCTTGATGGCATGAAGATTCGAGCCAATGCCGGACGGGACAGCAGTCATGACCGAGCTTATTATGAGAAGCTTTTGAAGAAGCTTGACGGTCGGATCAAGCAGTTGCTGGAAGATTGTGAAGCTGCCGACCGGTCGGAGGAAGGTGCTCCCTCTTATGTAGCGATGGACAAGGAATTGGCCAAGAG
>CAZTYA010000353.1:0-2555 GCA_964617255.1 uncultured Syntrophales bacterium | reverse complement strand
TGCGACCACTTGTACAGCAGCCCCATGGGAAAGTCCCAGTTCGAGGTATGCGGAGCCGCAATAACCACATATTTCGGAGAATCGGGCAGTCGGCCTTCTTGTCGCCAGCCCGTGATCTTCATGATAAACAAGGCAAGATAATGCATCAGGTTTTTAAGAACCGGCATATTGAAAATGGTATCCTGCATGTACAATATTCCTGACAATATAATCCCGGGCAGATGCACTATAGAGTTTCACATCGGACCGGTCAAGATAATTGACCAAAAATTTGCTTGACTTCCCATACAGATCGGTTTAATCAGGACAAAATTCGTCTTGTATAGGTTTTTCATCATGATGGAACTGACCAGAAAAGCCGATTACGCCATCCGGGGTATGATTTACCTGGCGGGCCTCCCTGAAGGGCAAATTGCTCTGATTGGCGAGATCGCCACTGGCGCCCAAGTGCCTGCGGCATTTCTGGCCAAGATCCTCCAGCATTTTGTAAAAGCGGGCCTTGTGATTTCCACGCGTGGTGCAACAGGCGGATTTTCCTTGGCTAAAAATCCGGAACAGATCACCCTCAGGGAAATTATTGAGACCATTGAAGGACCCTTTACCCCGAACCTTTGTGTCATGGGAGCCGGAGTTTGTTCCCTTTCCCAAACCTGTCCTGTCCATCCCGTCTGGCGCCGGATTCAATCAACCGTGCAGGGGATGCTGGACGAAGTCACCCTGAAAACCATGATCACAAGGAAGGCTATACTGGATAGACTTGATCCTGTACAGATACAATAAAGTATTGATCCATGCCGAATATCAAGAAAAATACTCATTCCTTACCCAAAGGAGGTAATCATGGATGTGCTTCTTTTAAGCAGGTTACAGTTTGCAATCACCTGTGCCTTCCACTTCCTGTTCGTCCCCCTGACCCTCGGCCTGTCCGTACTGACCGCCTGGATGGAATGGCGCTATGTGAAGACCGGCGATGTGGTCTGGCTGCGCATGACCAAATTCTGGGGCAAACTGTTTCTCATTAACTTCGCCATCGGTGTTGTCACAGGCATATCCCTGGAATTTCAGTTCGGCATGAACTGGGCGGAGTATTCCAAATACGTTGGCGATATTTTCGGCGCCCCCTTGGCTATCGAAGCCACCGTTGCCTTTTTTTTGGAATCGGTCTTTATCGGCGTGTGGATCTTCGGCTGGGATAAGGTCTCCAAAAAGATGCACGCCACGGCCATCACGATCGTTGCCTTCGCCACCAACCTGTCGGCCCTCTGGATTCTGCTGGCCAACGGCTGGATGCAAAACCCCATCGGCGCCAAACTGACCAAAATCGTCGGGAACCCCCTGATTACTGAACGGGCAGAAATGTCGAGCTTCCTCGCCGTCGTGACGAACCCCTACGGCTGGCTGAAATTCTTCCACACGGTCCTGTCAGGTTATACCGTGGCGGCCTTTTTCGTGATGGGCATCGCCGCCTGGCATCTTCTGAGAAAAAACGAAATAGACCTTTTCCAGCGGTCGTTCCGCGCCGCCGCCATTTTCGGCCTCGGAGCAGGACTCCTGGTTCTGGCCACGGGTGATTTTCATGCCGTCGAAATCGCCAAAACACAACCGACCAAGCTCGCCGCGCTTGAGGCGATCTGGGACACACAACCAGGCGGAACTTCATTATCCCTGATTTCGATTCCGATCGTTTCGCAGGAACGCAATATCGAATTCATTACCATTCCCAAAGCGGGAAGCATCTTGGCTTTTCACAACCCGACCATACCCATCAAGGGTCTCAAGGAATTTAAACCGGAAGACCGGCCGCCGGTGGGGATGACCTTCTGGAGTTTTCGCCTCATGGTCATCATCGGGTCGGTCATGCTGCTGCTCTCCCTGATTGCCGTGTATTTGTCCCTGAGAAATCAAATCGCGACTTACCCCCTGCTGTTGAAGATCTTTCTGTGGGCCATCCCTCTTCCCTATATCGCCGCTCAACTGGGCTGGATCGTGGCGGAAGTGGGACGCCAGCCATGGCTCGTTTACGGCATGCTGCGCACTGCCGACGGCGTATCGAAATCGATTGATATGGTTCAGGTGGTGGGCTCTCTGGCAGCATTTACCTTGGTGTACAGTTTGCTGGGCGCAATCGGATTCTATCTCATCGTTAAATACGCGCGCAAAGGACCGGACATCATTTCCGTAGCCCACCGGAAGGAGGTGTGAGATGGAAGCGCTGCAAATCACCTGGTTTGTTCTCTGGAGTGTCCTGTGGACCGTTTATTTCCTGCTCGACGGTTTTGTTCTGGGCACGGGCATGCTGCACTTGTTCCTCGGCCGTAGCGACACGGAACGGCGCGTCCTGGTCAACACATACGGTCCCGTCTGGGACGGAAACGAAGTCTGGTTGATCACGGCGGGGGGGGCGACCTTCGCCGCTTTTCCCACAACCTACGCTCTCATGTTCAGTTACCTCTACACGGCGCTTCTTTTGCTCCTGTTCTGCCTGATCATCCGGGGCGTCTCCTTTGAGTTTCGCAGCAAAGATGAGGACCCGCGCTGGCGCAGCCTGTGGGATT
>CAZTYA010000352.1:0-2562 GCA_964617255.1 uncultured Syntrophales bacterium | reverse complement strand
TGCTGTACGTCGGATTGCGTCATGGCCAAAGCCGACGCAGCCATGGCGGATATCTCGCTCATATGATTTTCTCCCTGCCTTCTATACCGGAAACGAAATCGGATTATTTCTTTCTACCTTTCTCTTGATTATCGGAATACATCAAGGAAAACTTGACCTGTTTTAACATAGAGGTCGGTGCGGTACCGGCAGGAACATGAGGCTCACACTGTCATCTTTGAACTTAAATGAAAACGAAAATTTGAAGGTATTCATCTTCCTGTAAAAATCAAGCATGAATGAACCAGCAGAACACACGACGCTGATTCCCAAGTGAACCCAATACTTGAAGAACTCTTTTCCGTTCACCTGACATAAATGATCATGGGGTTTGCAGGTGCCCATCCTGCAAGATCCCCGGACAAGTGGATCTCAATCCGGCTGATTTGGGATTCCGGATCTTTTTCATCCATGGTGGCATAATCAGCGGCGCCGGGACTGAGATCGAAACGCCTCGATCCCAGCAGGATATCATGATCGACCATGCGGGTTCGTGCACTGAGAGTGCCTCCGGAGATGATCTCTTCCCACCGGCCGATCTGTCGGATTTCTATTGTGCCGCGGCCGGGAGTCATCCCACAGTTTTTCAGCCAGACCGAAAAAGTCGGTTCACGGTGCCTTGAAACCGGAATCGTGTCCTGGTGGCGGAGAACCTGTTCTCCTCGCTTGATTTCAATATTCCCGTGGTCAGGGCGAAAGTAGACTTCCTTAACCAGGGTGTTGTTATTTTCATGCACCTCATCGATCCCGTCCCGGGAATCGATCTTGACTTCATAGCGTTCGCCGCAATTCGTCCTGCCTGTTGCCCTCGCCGCCCCGAGATTAACCGTGTTTGCCCCTGTTCTGATGGAAGAAACCGGTACTTCCCAGGTCTCCAATGTCCTATAATCTTCGCCCGGGACCTGGTCGGTTATCCTGGCCACGCGAAACAGGACGGGACCGGTATATGAGCCGTGGACGACTGCCGTCAAGACCAGGTGTCCGCTTGTGTTTGCACGCACATCCGGAACCTCAAAATCTAGGACTTCATCTGTGATGTCAAAGTTCCCACTTACTTTGTGTACGGAGGCATTTTTCAAATCGATGATACGCACGTTATAATCGCTGCCAGGTTCGACATCCCGAGGGATGCGAAATCCGTAAACGTAGGTTTTCGACCCCGGATCATAAGCAACCCTGCTTCCCTGACTGCGGTCGGTTAAAATGATCCGACTGCCTTTCAAAAGCGTGATGGAAGGGCTGATGGCAAAGGGTGTCCGCCATTTTACCAATCTTTCACTACCGCACCGCCAGATATCGCCGGCCAGAGGCGACAGAATTTCGAGTTCCCGTCCCCCGGTTCCGCTTGTGCCGGCATCGCTGATTGCCCCGATGATAAATCGATTGCTGTCGCCCCAAATGTCTCCCGAACGATAAACGGTGATGACGTAGGATTCACCCAGAATCATTGAAGCAGGAATGACAACGGGAACACTGACCGCGCCGGCGGCAACGGTTGCTCTTCCGGCCGCAATACTCCAGAGCGGCGTCCATCGCCACATCTGGCCTTGCCCATAAATCTGCTGATGGAGATATATCGTCGTATCAAGCGGATTGGTTACATCCGGATCCCGAAAACGGTAACGAACGGTCAGCGCCTCGGATGGATTATAACTTGCTTTACCCGGGATAAGCTCCACATGTATTCCACGCTGAATCTTCAGGGGGATCCCTCCTCCGTTTTTTCTGGTAAGGCCTGACGCCGCTTTCGACGGGCATTCGGGGGTCAGCGTTTGCACAGGATTGTTGTTGTCGTAGTTTGATTCAGGAATCTTCCGCGCTGGATTCACGGAAAGCACAACACGCATGGCTGTCGTCAGTTTGATCTTTGTGTTATAGGACACATAACCGCCGGCCATCTTCAGTTTGCCTGCAGGATCCACCGCCGGTTTCCCTCTGGATGAGCTTCGGGTAAAATACAACGTCTCCCGCTCTTTGCCGAAAACGATTTCAACCGTCCCCTGATTGTGGTCTGAAGCAGCAATACTTCCCTTCCCCACATTCTTTAGCAAAAAGTTGATCTGAGACTGCGAGTCGAGCCAGAACTTTTCCACGGTCAGATCGGGAGGAAATTTTTCGGGTGTTTTACCGGCAACGGACAGGGCGGCGCGGAGAAAACTCGCCGCAATAAAAACGATGAAGACGATGGTAATAATCGTGATATTTTTTTCTCGCATAATCCCTCCTGGTTGAGCAAAGAAAGGGCGAACAAGAAGGCTGGTCGTCCCCATTTTTTATGGACCGCCTTCCTGCTGTTAAAAAATATCATTTGATGATCAACCTGACATATTACCTGGCGAAAATATACCACATCTCAAGCAACGATTCCCCTGTTTTCACGGTTTTTTTTGAATTAAACTGGAGCAGGCTTGTTAATTCAAGGCTTATGCATACAAAGACGATTTTATGGCACGAACCATTTTTTCGCAGTCCGGCGGAATAGCATTCATGAATACTTTTTCCCCGGTGGTTAGAAATGGGATG
>CAZTYA010000351.1:0-2562 GCA_964617255.1 uncultured Syntrophales bacterium | reverse complement strand
GGAATTTATAGACAACTATACGACCGGTTTTGAACAACTAATGTCTCATGTGGCTGATTTTACGCCGGAATGGGCTGCAGAAATTTGCGAGGTTTCGGCGGAGGACATCTACCATATCAGCCGCATCTTCGCGGGCGCAAAAAGTGCCTGCATCGAAGCGGGGATCTGCTCACTGGATCAGCAGATCAACGGGTTTCAGACCAACCGGGCCCTGGCCATCCTGCAGGCGATCACCGGCAACATCAACAAACCCGGCGGCTGGTGCCAGAATCCCTTCATGCGGATGCCGGACTTGCGGCTGGTCGACGGCTATCAAGGGCAGATGCCGATCGGATGCAAAGACTATCCGATTTTTCATGGGTTCTGGGGCATGACATCGCCCTATGGCCGCCAGATGGACCTCCCTGAGGCCATTCTCAACGAAAATCCCCACCCCGTCCGGGCCATGCTGGTTCACGGCAGCAATATGGTCGCGGCGTGGCCGGATTCGGACCTCTTTACCCAGGCCCTGAAAAAACTCGATCTGCTGGTCGTCATGGATCTTTTCATGACGCAGACGGCAAAGCTGGCCCATTTTGTCCTTCCCGCCTCTGCCAATCCCGAGCGCCTCGGCGTAGCCATGAATTATGGACTTACCGGTGGCATGTCCTACTGCCTGTTGAACCGCCGGATCATCGCCCCTCCCGGCGAATGCTGGCCGGATTGGAAATATTTCGCCGAACTTGGGCGGCGGATGGGTTATGGAGAATATTTCCCCTGGCAAACGGATGAAGAAATGGTGGATTACCTGCTTCAGCCAAGCGGCATCACGCGGCAGCAACTGGAGGACCAACATCCTTCAGGCATGTGGTTCGGTGAACGGGCTTTTGACATGACCGGTAAAATCCGCACCCCCTCAGGTAAAATCGAACTCTACTCCGCAACCCTGCGGGATGCCGGCTACGAACCCTTTCCTTCTTATGTGGCGGGTCCGGAGGATCCGGTCTGCACCCCGGAGCTGGCCGGGGACTATCCTCTGACCGCCGTTACAGGCATGAGAAGTCCATATTACGCCGGATGGCAATTCAAAAGTATTCAGGAAATCAGGCGGATGGAGCCCGATCCCCAGGTGGATGTCAATCCCCGGGACGCCTCACCTCTTGGGATCGGTAACGGAGAAGAGGTATATGTCGAAACGCCGGATAAAACGATCCGGATGAAAGCGTGTCTTACCGAGGACATCAAGCCTGGTGTAATCGGCATCAGTCACGGCTGGGAGGGAACACACAATGAAAATGTGCTGGCCAAAAACCAGCCGAACGACCCTGTGACGGGCTATCCGGCCCTGATGCGCAATTTTGCCTGTCGGCTCAGAAAGATCTAAAAAAAACGGGGCCCTGTCATCGTTCGACAGGGCCCCTTGTTTGCTGTTAAGTTAACCGTTTACGCGTTCCAAACCTTTTCTTTTCGCTCCAAAACAGACTCTCCGGAAAAGCGATGGACTGAAGAGCCTTCGTAAACTTTTCTTCAGCACGTCAAGGAATCACAGGAACCAACGGATGAATTACAATGAGCAATCAACACTTTCTTTATCAAAGATGGTTTTCCATTAACACAACATATAGGGATGGTCAAGCTTTTTTTTGCTATATATTGTGTTGTTGTAAAATTTTCTCATCTGCGATGGGATCGCGGAACTCCTGTCAACCTTCCGGTGCAATCTGTCCTCAATGAAACACTCCAGGCAGGTGGAATGCCATAAAATGCTTGACATAACACCCGCTTTGATTTATTTTTGGGCCGACTTTTTTACAGGAGCATCATGAAGATGACCTTCGGTATGGTACAGATCAACATAACCCGCCTTTCCCTGCTGCTTAGCCTGGGCTTGCTGCGCTTATTGTGCCATATCCGCCGCCCGTCGTTTTTAGGTGATCAGTAGGAAAGACAGACAGATAAACCTAAAGGCCATGGGCGGACCGCCCCATGGCCTTTTTTGTTTCCCAAGAAAGGAGACTTTATGACTAAGAAAAATGACACCGTATTTATTTTTGATACAACCTTGAGAGACGGCGAACAATCTCCCGGATGCAGTATGAACCCGGATGAAAAGCTCCGTTTGGCCAAGCAGTTGGAAAAGCTGGGCGTCGATATCATCGAGGCAGGCTTCCCCGTGGCCTCCGAAGGAGATTTCGCTTCGGTACAACGGATTGCCCGTGAAATACACGGATCTCAGATCGCGGGGCTGGCACGAACAAACCTGCCCGATATCGACCGGTGCTGGGAGGCCATCAAGGACGCCACCACCCCTCGGATTCATACCTTCATTTCCTCGTCGGACATTCACCTGAAATATCAGTTGAAGAAGTCACGGAAGCAGGTGCTTCAGGAAGCCCGGGAAGCGGTAAGGCACGCCTGCGGTTATACGACCAACGTCGAATTCTCCCCCATGGATGCAACCCGTTCCGACCGGGATTACCTCTGCGAAATGGTCGAATCCGTCATCGCCGAAGGGGCCAAGACGGTTAATATCCCCGATACGGTGGGCTATGCCATTCCTGAGGAGTTTGGCGCTCTGATCAC
>CAZTYA010000350.1:307-2590 GCA_964617255.1 uncultured Syntrophales bacterium | reverse complement strand
GGTATCGCCCTTTTCCACTGTGTAGAGGAAAAACGGCTTGGGTTTGTTTTCCACCGGGGCCGCAGAATCCTTGGGTTTATCACCCTGGACGAGGACACCCGGCACCTCTCCTGGCGATTCCGACAGGAAAAACTGGACCACCGCCCGGGCAATCGTAGCGGAGAGTTTTTTCTGGAAAGCAGGGCTGCGGAGCAGTTTCTCCTCTTCCGGATTGGAAATATAGGCCGTCTCAATCAGAACGGCCGGGATTTCCGGCATTTTCAGGACCCGGAAGGGGGCTTCCTGAACCCTCTCGAATTTCAACTCGCCGATATTGCTCAGTTCCCACAGGATACTCATCCCGAACGCCTTGGAAACGTTGATCGTATTCGTCTGACACATATTAATCAGAATATGGTTCGTGTCCTCCGTCATGTCCGCTTCCCGGGCGCCGCCGACAATATCCGCCAGGTTTTCGTCCTGGGCCAGCATCTTCGCCGCCACACTCGACGCCTCACCCAGGGACAGACAGTAAACGGAACTGCCCCGGGCCTCCCGGTTTCTCGCCGCATCGGCATGAATGCTGATGAAAAGATCGGCGCCATACTCCCGGGCTATCTGCAACCGCTTGTTGAAGGGAACGTAATAGTCACCGTTCCGTGTCAGGAAGGCCTGAAAGAAACCATGCCGGTCGAGGGTTTTTTTCAGCCGCCGGCTGATGGCCAGCACCACATCCTTTTCATAGGTTCGGTGCTTCCCGATTGCTCCGGGGTCGTCGCCGCCGTGACCGGGATCGATGATAATAATTTTTTTCTTCTTCGAGACCTTGATCTGCTCCCGCATCCGGCTTTCCCGACGGCTCACCTCCGGCAGTTCGACATCGATGACCAGGCGATCCGGCTTATCCAGAAATTTCTTCAGGGGAAAAACATTGGCCTCCACATTGTTTTCCAGCTCCAGACGGACCAGAACGTCTCCCTCTTTCAGGGCGATAATCGACACTTTTCTGATCCCCGATTTACCGATCTTCGTTTCCCGGGATACGGTTTCCGCACAGGCCGTCTCCTGAAAAGTGACGGACAGGCTGCCGTCCTGGCGGGAGGTGGTGAAAACCGGCGGTTCGGTCAGGTCGAAAACAATCCGCGTGTGATCCGGCGCCGTCCAGTAGCGCATGTTCGTGACGCTGCCTGCAGCCTGGACCCATCCCCCTTGCAAAAAGACCACTGCGAAGAACACAGCCAGAAAAAAAAATCTGAACAATTTGCCTTTCATGGTTATCCTTTAGCAAATCACGCCTGATCCTGCAAGAAAGAGGATAAAACCTGTTATGGTTATGCCCGGATATTAATACGAACGCTTATTGAAGAACGCATGCGGACGCCTTGTTAGAGCAAGCCCCCATCGTACAGTCGCCTCGTCTGAGAAAAACATTGAATATTTTCCCGAGCCATAGTATGAATCCGCCCTGTCGTTGCTTCATATCCTTATATAATTAAGGATGTCACCATATCGGGCGATTAGCTCAGCTGGATAGAGCGTTGGTCTCCGGAACCAAAGGCCCCGAGTTCGAATCTCGGATCGCCCACCATGTAAAATGAAGGACTGAGGAAAACCCTGCAGTCCTTTTTTTATGGATTCATCGGTTTTTCGATCTGATTTCTAAAGGACTGGCAAGAAAACAAAACTGAAGGATTCCATCTGACCGCGGTTAAGCTGATCAGCTTTATTTTTCCACGGTAAATTTATAGCGGGCCGTAATCTTGTACTCGCCTGGGCTGTAATTGTAGAAGGCGCGGGCCTCGTAATTTCCCGGTCGGGGAGCGTTAAAAGTCATGACGCCCTTTCCCCGCTTTGGGATGTACTGATAGTCTCCCGCTTCCGTATTGCGGGAACCGGCCGGGACAATACATATCCAGTCCCTTGAAGATCCGGGGGCACGGTAATATTTTACCTTAATCCTCTCTCCGCGACGGTATGTGTCCTGATCGGTTTCAATTAAAACTTTTTTCTTAACAACGGGTGCCTCGGTTTTTTGCGGGATTTTACTTTCCGGCGACTCCTGCATTGCCGTCAGATTCCGGTCCCCATTTTCCACTTTTGCCTGCGACATATTTGTCGCAGCATGATCCGAAAGAAACAGTTTCCCGATTGCCGTGAAAGCGACGATCAATAATATAACCAGCGCCGGTATCAGCATCTTTTTGACCGGCCAGCCTTTTTTAGGCGACTCATCCGCCGCATCAACATCCTTCTTTGGCGCGAAGATGGACATCTTAAATTCCCATCCCTGTTCGCCGGCAATGG
>CAZTYA010000350.1:0-297 GCA_964617255.1 uncultured Syntrophales bacterium | reverse complement strand
ATGGCCTTGACCACGTCGCGTAATTTGCCGTATTCAAAACCGTACTTACCTCCGAACAGCAGGTGGCCATGGATTTTTTTGCCGACCGCAATCCCCTTCTGGACCGTCTTCTCACCGGAAAATCCGGCATCCATACCGGCGGAGCTTTCCACCATCTTTTCCCAGAATGTCAAAAGTTTCTTGTCCGGATCAAGCTGAGCCACGGCATCGTACTTTATTTGCACCTTTTGCAGCGCTGATTGTGCGCCGGTTTGGGAGGAAAATTCAAACCGCTGCGGGCTGATTTTGCTCACGGTC
>CAZTYA010000349.1:2080-2590 GCA_964617255.1 uncultured Syntrophales bacterium | reverse complement strand
CAGCGCCACGGTTGAAGGGGCCTTCAAATCCAGATCGGCTGCGACGGCGATTTTCCCTTCCTCGACGGCAAAGACCTCCAGTGTCGTTCCCGGTTCGGCATATGTCATTATATCTGCCTTCATCGCCATTTTTGCTTCCTCCGGCAGTGCGCCAGGGGCAATTAACGCAATTTTCATCATGATACCTCCTTTCAATTGAATGAGATGTATAGTACATAATTCATGTACAATTGGAAAGGTGTTAAGCGAGTTCCATGCCAACCGACAAGGCGGTTTTTTTCGATATAATGCAGGACCCTTGTCGATTAATTTCTTTGGGCATGGTCCTTGCTCTCAACAGCCTAAAAGCTTGAGAAAATCGTATTTAATTTCGTTGAGAGTGAGTAATGGGTACAGAACGCGATCTCATTTTGGATTCCATTGCGGACGGTGTTTTCACCGTCGACCATGACTGGCGGATCACGTCTTTCAATCGTGCGGCGGAAGCGATTACGGGGGTAGAGCATGATG
>CAZTYA010000349.1:0-2070 GCA_964617255.1 uncultured Syntrophales bacterium | reverse complement strand
GGCAGTTGTGCAAGGATGTTTTGAAGGCGGAAATATGCGAAAAAGATTGCGCTCTGCGCCATACATTAACCACGGGGCAGCCCGTCGTTAATAAAACGGTCCATATTGTCAATGCCGCAGGTCTGCGTATTCCCATCAGTATTTCTACAGCCGTTTTGCAAGATCGTTCCGGAAATATTATCGGAGCGGTGGAAACATTTCGCGACATCAGCGTGGTTGAGACGTTAAGAAAAGAAATATCAAGAAGTTACGGTTTCGAGGATTTTGTTTCCAAGAACCACCGTATGCACGACCTGTTCAAAATTCTGCCTGACATATCCCAGAGCAATGCGGCCATTCTTATTGAGGGAGAAAGCGGCACCGGTAAGGAACTTCTGGCCAAGGCGATTCATCAGCTTAGTTCGAGGAAAAATAAACCCCTTGTGACCGTAAACTGTGGTGCGTTGCCGGATACCCTGCTGGAGTCGGAATTCTTTGGTTACAAGGCCGGTGCTTTTACGGACGCCAAACGTGACAAACCGGGGCGCTTCAAGCTGGCCGACAAGGGGACCATCTTTCTCGACGAGATCGGGGATATTTCTCCTGCTCTGCAAATCCGCCTGCTGCGGGTGTTGCAGGAAGGTACCTATGAGCCACTGGGCAGTGTCGAGAGTTATAAGACGGATGTCCGTGTGATCACGGCCACCAACAGAAAACTACAGGATCTGGTTAAGGAGGGAAAATTCCGTGAGGACCTCTTCTATCGGATCAATGTCATGCGCATAGAGCTGCCGCCACTGCGGGAACGGAAAGAAGATGTTCCATTGCTGGTCGAACATTTCATTATGCAGTTTAACTTGATGCAGAATAAACAGATTCTCGGTATTTCGGACGACGCCCTGGCCTGCCTGATGGCTTACGATTTTCCCGGCAACATTCGTGAGTTGAAAAATATCATCGAACATACGTTTATCCTGTGCAAGAAAAACATGATTGAACGGCAGCATCTTCCGGAGTCCGTTCGGCTGCTCTCTGCTTTGGATTCGTCTAAGTACTCGGATTTGATGGGATTTAAAGACATGGAATCCATCTTTCTTACGAATGCGCTTCGTCGGAATCAATGGAATCGTATCAAAACCGCAAGAGAACTGGGCATTCATAAAAGCACCCTCTTCCGCAAGATCAAATCCCTCGGCATCACGCTGCCCGGCCATAAGCATCCCGATTAAAAAAGGTCGCATTATTGCTACTTGTTGGCATGAATTGGTAGCGAAATTACCCCCCTCCATTTTTTTAATGCCCCGGTTTTTTTTACGGATGATCGCCGAAATATCCGATAATGCTCAGGATCAGTCTGTAAAAGACGGCGATGATGCATATGGCATGTATTTTGTTCTTGTACATTCTGTGGAGTGTTGAATATGAGGATAGCCATGCCCGTCTGGGAAAATCACGTGTCTACCGTTTTGGATTTTTCGGATACCCTTCTGATTGTTGACGTTGAAGGCCGTGAAATCAAGGCTGAAGACTGTATTGACTGGTCTCTCTGCAACGATACGATGAAGCTTTCTCTGATGCAGGAGGAGCGCGTTTCGGTCCTTCTCTGCGGCGCTGTTTCAAAACCTCTGCAGATCATGCTGGAGAACAGCGGGATTAAACTGATCCATGGCTTAAGGGGACACAAGGATGCGCTCTTGCGGGCTTATCTTTACGGTGAACTCCATGAAGACCATTTCCGGTTACCAGGCGCAGAAATAGTGGTGTGTTCAGGTAGAAAGAGAAGATGCTTGCGCAACGAGGTCAAATCACAAGGAACACGAGACAGGTTTCATAGTAAATCTGGGTCTATAGAAAATAATAATAATACTGAGAAGGAGAATAGTTGATGATTGTCTGCATTCCGACACAAGAAAACCGGGGTTTGGAAAGCGGGGCGTATCCACATTTCGGCTCCGCACCTGCTTTTATCATTCACGACACCGAAACGGGGGAAACCCGCTTCAGAGAAAACAACAATCAGCATCATGCCCACGGATCATGTAATCCGGGAAGGACGTTGATGGGCGAGGCAGTCGATGTTGTGATTACGGG
>CAZTYA010000348.1:0-2634 GCA_964617255.1 uncultured Syntrophales bacterium | reverse complement strand
TGGTGATATCCCATTTCACTTTTGGCGTGAAAGGTTGGATCACATTGCCATTCGAATCCAGAACCTCTCTAACCAAGGTAGGCTGCATGTAAACGCCGTCGTTGGCCACAATCGCGGCAGAAACTGCGACCTGCAGTGCTGTGGAGAGCACGTAACCCTGACCCATAGCCGCAATATACGTATCACCGGTTGACCAGTTCTCGCTCAAGTTCACGCGCTTCCAGGCCGACGTTGGGATCAATCCTTCCGCTTCGCCGGGCAATTCAATCCCGGTAACCTGTCCATATCCAAGCGCTTTGGCGTATTCCGCTAAACGGTCGATCCCCAGCCCCTGCTCGACTTCACCCGCGTAACCGCCGCCGATCTTGTAAAAATAAATATCGCATGATAGAGCAATGGCGCGCTGGTAGTAAACCTTGCCATGCCCAAGGTCATCGTAACAAACATATTCGCGTTCCGATCCCGGATCGTTGGGAGAATATTTTTCAGTGATCGAGATCTTTCCGGGGCATGTCAGGCTTTGCGTAGGCGTGACCACGCCTTCATTCAGAGCGCCAATGGCAGTTGACAGTTTGAACACAGATCCCGGTGGATGTTCTGCGGACACTGCATGGTTGAATAAAGGCGTGAGCGGATCGCTCATCAATTGGTTATAGTAATACGCCGGAATGTACTTGGCCATGCGGTTGTTTTCAAAGGTTGGATAGGATACCGTCGCCAAAACTTCACCGGTTTTGGGGTTCAAGGCAATCACTACGCCATTCGAAGAACGGATGGTGTTGAAATAACGGTTCCACCAATCGATCTCGCCAATCAAGGCAGCTTTCGCTGCCGCCTGCAAACGCGTATCGATGGTCAATTTCACATTATTTCCCGGAACCGGGTCGATGGGCGTTTCGACATCGCGAATCTCCTTGCCGGCTACGTCGACTTCCACCACGCGTTTTCCATTCGTACCCGCCAGGATGTCATTCAGGCTCGATTCCACGCCGGCATATCCGACTTTGTCGCGATTGGGGACATAACCCGCCGCGCGGTATTCTTCTTCCAGAGTAGCCGGTATGGGGCCAAGAAAACCGATAATCTCGGAAGTAGCGGAACCTGTCGGATATTCGCGGATAGGCTGGACCTCAATCCCCACTCCAGGCCAGTCTCCGGCTTTTTCCTGGATAATCATGGCAGTTTCCCGGTCGATGTCACAAGCGACATTTACCGAGGAATAAGGCGCATTGGTGTCCTGGATGATGACCACTTCGGTGATACCAAAATCGGTGTTGCAGGCTGTAAAGGTTTTCACCGTTTCATCATTCAAAACCCCATTGGAAACCGGTACATCAATTAAAGGAGAAAGCTCGCGATAGATTTCCTGGATTGCTCCCGGCAAGGGTTCTTGCGTTGGATCGCCCGGTAAATCAGCCGGTGTGATGGTTACATTATAGGATGCCACGTTCCTGGCAAGCACCACCCCGTTGCGATCCGTAATGATCCCGCGCTCGGTTTGGAGATTGATTTCCTCCGTTCGGTTGTCCTCTGCCTGCGCCAGGTAATAATCTCCTTGCAGAATCTGCAGACTGAACAACTTGAAGGCATAAAAACTGAAAATCGCCGCGATTCCGATATAAATCACCCGGATGCGCCAGGGTTCAATGGCTTTCTTATACGGCTTTTGCTCATTCATATTCATCACCAGGCAATACCCATTTCCTCAAGTCGGAAATCAGAACGTACATGGGGAAAAGGAAGAAAAAATTCAACAACAGACTCGGTAAAGTAAAATTCTGCAACCCCGCCAGCAAGCCTGCTTCGGCGCCATTGATTTGAAGATAAAACAGGCTAAAGAAATGCTCGAATATCGTTCCCGCGAATACCACAGCGATCAACATAAAAATGGGGGATTGCCAAATCCTGCCGAACAGGATTTTTGCCAGCAACGCCACAAAAAGATATGTAGCAATTGGTATGTAAAAGGGCATGGCGGTTATGATCGAGATAAACAGTCCTCCGACCAGCGCCCACACAAACGTATTATAGCCTTTCTCTTTTACACCCCAGGCGGCAACCGCCAACAGTACCACATCTGCGCTTCCGTTGATCAGCGTGATCCGGCTGATCACTGTGGACTGCAAAACCGAGAGCACAAACATGATGGGTATGCAAATATAATTCGCGATCATTGCTCAGCGGTTCCACTGGTTAGCGGCGAAATGTTGGTGGTTTGGAAATTTTTAATGACCAGGACGGCCCGAAGCGTCTTAAAATCGACCATCGGCTGTACATACGCCGACTGGAACAATTCATTCTCGGTCTTTTTGATATCAACCACCTGCCCAACCAATATATCGGAAGGATAATTACCACCCAAACCGGAAGTCAAGAGAATATCGCCCACGTTCAGGCTCACGTTCTGATTTAACATTTCCAGGGTGATATCGCCGGTGATCGCCCCTTGCACCAGGGCGTCAGCGTTTTGATTTTGCAAGGTAACATTGACCGTAGAACCTGAATCGGAGATCAATTGCACGCGGGAAGCGCTGGCTGTAACCGCTTCGATACGCCCCACCAGGCCTTGTTGGGTTACCACCGGCATTCCATAACGAACCCCATCATCGGATCCGTGATCGATGATGATGTATT
>CAZTYA010000347.1:0-2651 GCA_964617255.1 uncultured Syntrophales bacterium | reverse complement strand
GAATTCACGGCTGAAAAACCCTACTATTATTCATCTTATGAGTCCGTGGAAGAGAGCTTCCGCAGCGACCGGCCCAAAGTGGTCATCCTTGGCGGCGGTCCGAACCGGATCGGGCAGGGCATCGAATTCGATTACTGCTGTGTCCATGCCTCTCTGGCACTTCGGGAGCTTGGGTATGAAAGCATCATGATCAACAGCAACCCGGAGACCGTCAGCACCGATTACGACACATCGGACAAACTCTATTTCGAGCCCCTGACCCGGGAAGATGTGCTCAACATCATCAAGCTGGAAAAACCCGAGGGTGTTATCGTTCAGTTCGGCGGCCAGACGCCGCTGAATTTGGCGGTGCCTCTGGAGAAGGCCGGTGTTCCCATCTGGGGCACCACGCCGGACAGCATCGATCGGGCGGAGGATCGAAAGCGCTTCCAGGTGCTTTTGAACAAACTGAACCTGATCCAGCCGGAAAACGGCACAGCCCGTTCTTATGCAGAGGCGAAGAAGGTGGCCAACAAGATCGGGTATCCCGTTGTGGTGCGGCCCTCTTATGTCCTGGGCGGCCGGGCTATGGAAATCGTCTATGACGACGAGGCCCTGGAAGAGTTCATGAAAAAGGCCATGCGTGTCTCTCCGGAGCATCCGATTCTGATCGATAAGTTCCTGGAAGATGCCATTGAAATCGATGTGGATGCCATTTCCGACGGTGAAACAACCGTTATCGGCGGGCTTTTAGAGCATATCGAGGAAGCGGGAATCCATTCGGGGGACAGCGCCTCGGTTATGCCGCCCTATACACTCGACGCCAAGCTGGTCAGTGTCATCAAAGAAAATACCTACGCCCTGGCCCGGGAACTGAAGGTCAAGGGTCTCATGAACATCCAGTACGCCATCCGCAACGACATCATCTATGTGCTGGAAGTGAACCCCCGGGCTTCCCGGACAGTTCCCTTCGTCAGCAAGGTAACCGGGGTGCCCCTGGCGAATTTGGCCACCAAAATCATGGCGGGCAAAACCCTGAAAGAACTGGGCTTTACAAAGGAAGTGGATGTGAACCATGTGGCGGTAAAAGAATCCGTCTTTCCCTTCTCGCGGTTCCCTGGGGTCGATGCCATTTTGGGACCCGAAATGAAGTCTACCGGCGAGGTCATGGGCATCGATACGACCTTCGGTATGGCTTTTGCCAAATCGCAGATTGCGGCGGGCACCATTTTGCCGTCGTCCGGCAAGGTCTTTCTCAGCGTGAACAACAAGGACAAGCGTCAGATTGTATTTTTGGCCAAGGAACTGGAGCATCTCGGCTTTACGATTGTCGCCACCGGCGGCACGGCGACGGTCCTGAAAAACAACGACATCAATGTGACGGTCTTACCTAAAATATACGAGGGCCGGCCGAATGTGATCGATTTGATGAAAAACCGGGAAATCGCCATGATCATCAACACATCAGCCGGAAAGAAAACCCGCGAGGACACGGCCATCATTCGTTCCACCGCGGTCTTTCACAGTGTGCCCCTGGTGACGACCCTCTCCGGCGCCCAGGCGGCGGTGAACGCCATCAAGGCTTTGAAGAAGGGAGAGCCGTCGGTTAAAACGATCCAGGAATACCACCGCGAAATTTGATGCGGAATTGGCGTCGGAAACGGACGAAGATGCCCCATGGAAATGATGAACCTGCCGGTATTTCCCGGCGGGTGTAAAAAGGATGAATGATCAATAGTAAACTGTAGAAAGGGAGAACGATTTTGGAAGTTAAAGTATTCGACAACGATGTGGAGAAGGCCCTGAAGATTTTGAAGAACAAGCTCTCTAAAAGCGGCCTGTTCAAGGAATTAAAGGTCCGCCGGGCTTATGAAAAGCCCTCCGTAAAAAGGAAACGGAAAACCATCGAAGCCCGCCGCAGACTGGCGAAGGTGCAGCGGAGAAGAAACACCTAAAAGGGATGTCGACACCCTGTAAAGGGGTAGGCGCTTTGGTCATGTGACCATGTGAAGGGGTTGTGCCGGTTCGGATAAACCTTGCGGGTGTCAAGCAACACTGAAACGTGCCATGCAGCACTGATGCAGCACGCAGTGAACCTGTCCGTCCGAGCCGGACGGGGCACCATCAGCAACCAGAGGAGGGATGTTAGGGTGGATGACAGACAATACCTGTTGGATAGTCTGAAACCGGCGGAATCCTGGCGGATTTTCCGGATCATGGCGGAGTTTGTCGATGCCATCGACACCCTTTCACGGGTGAAACAGGCCGTAACAATTTTCGGTTCGGCCCGGGTCAAACCCGGCACGCCTTTCTATGAAAAAACACAATATCTTGCCGCGAAGCTGGCGTGTTCCGGATTCAGTGTGATCACCGGCGGGGGGCCCGGTATCATGGAGGCGGCCAACAAGGGCGCGGCGGAAGCGGGCGGCACGTCCGTCGGCATGAATATCCAGCTTCCCTTTGAGCAGAGGCCGAACCCCTACGCCAATATCGCCATCAATTATCATTATTTCTTCATTCGCAAGGTCATGTTTGTCAAATATGCCATGGCCTATGTCATCCTGCCCGGCGGATTCGGGACGATGGATGAACTCTTCGAAGCCCTGACCCTGATCCAGACCAGGCGCATCAAGGGGTTTCCGGTGATTCTGATGGGGAGCGAATACTGGCGC
>CAZTYA010000346.1:0-2660 GCA_964617255.1 uncultured Syntrophales bacterium | reverse complement strand
GCCCGGCAGGGGCCGTTGGAGCACAGGTCGCAGCGCGCCCCGGCCTGGCAGAACGGGCAGCGCTGGTCAGGATTGCTGCCCATTCCCTGGGCCTCGTAGCGGTCCCAGATGTTGGTCATCCCATCCTGCTTGATCCGGTCATAAACCTTCAGGACCGATTCGTGGTATGAAATCCTTTCCTTGTCCATTTTTACACCTCCCGTATGATGGTTTTGCCTTTGGGTCGATTAATCGGTTTTATCCTCATGAGGGGCCATTATCCTGACAAATGCGTCATCCAGATCCGCGTCGGGCTTTTCCGGGCAGGCATCCCGCACAATTTCTGCGGGAGACCCTGCGGCCACGATCCGGCCGGCGTTGATCATCACGATCCGGTTACAGTGCAAGGCGTCATCCATATAATGGGTGGTGACAAAAATTGTCATCCCCCCGTCCGCCAGTCCGGCGATAAAGTGCCAGAAGGCTTCCCGGGTTACCGGGTCTACTCCGGAAGTCGGTTCATCGAGAAAAAGGAGGGGCGGTTTATGCAGCAAGGCACAGCCCAGGGCCAGCCGCTGTTTCACCCCGGGTGGCAGTTCACGGGTCAAACGGTTTTTTGCCTCCTCGAGCCTTGTCATCCCGATAATCCAGCGGACCCGCTCTTCCCAGAGCGTTTCGGGAACACTGTACACCCCCAGATAGAAACGAAGATTCTCCTGCGGCGTCAGGTCTTCGTAGAGAGAAAACTTTTGGGACATATAACCAATGGACCTTTTGATCTCCTCTGCTTCCGTAATGATATCATGACCGGCCACGACCCCTTTGCCCGATGAGGGACGCAGGATACCGCAGAGCATACGGATTGTTGTTGATTTACCCGAGCCGTTGGAGCCGAGAAAGCCAAATATTTCACCTCTTTGCACGGAAAAAGAAATTTTGTCCACGGCGACGAACGGCCCGAAGCGTTTCTCCAGATCGATCACGGAAATGATGTTGTCAGATATTGAAGGTGCCATGTTCCAGATCGCTGTCCGCTGCTCTAATCAGGTCTTTGATCGCGTCTTCCAGGGTGGCCGTACCGCCACGGATCGTCTCCGGCGCCGCTACGGCCAGAAGTTTGGACCGGTGCATAATGCCCAAACCGTGGCAGCGTTCCCCTTCGTCCATATAGGCTGTCGAAACCAGAATGGTCATCCCCCGTTCCCGCATTTCAAAAAGCATGTCCCAAAACTCCCGGCGTGAAACCGGGTCGACACCGTTGGTCGGCTCGTCCAGCACCAAAAGCCGCGGTTCATGGACCAGGACACAAGCCAGACCCAGCTTTTGCTTCATGCCTCCGGAAAGATTCCCCGCATAGCGGTCCATAAAGGGCAGGAGCCGCGTGAAACCAAGATACCGTTGTTTGCGTTCGATTCTTTCTTGACCGGTGATCCCGTAAATGTCGAGGAAAAAATCCATGTTTTCCTCGACCGTCAGGTCCTGATATAGGGCAAAGCGTTGGGGCATGTAACCCAAAAGGTTCTTGACTTGAGTCCTTGAGGACACAACATCCAACCCATCGATGGTAATCGTCCCCTGCAGAGGTTTCAGCATCAGGGCAACCATCCGCAGGAGCGTCGACTTCCCTGCCCCGTCGGAGCCGACCAGCCCCCAGATCGTACCCGCAGGCACGGTCAGACTCACATCCGCAACCGCCGCAGCATGACCGAAAGAAAAGGAAACATGATCCACCCGAACATAGGGCGGGCGGGAATCAATGTCCATAGCGGAAAACCTTGAAAGGACCGGGCTTTGTGCCGGACAAAAAACGCTTCATTTTAGGGAGTTGACTATTTCAACCAGGCGTCGGCCGGCATTCCTGACTTCAATTCCAAGAGGGGATTGGGCACCGACACCTTGACCAGATAGACCAGCTTGATGCGTTCCTTATGGGTTTGAATCATCTTGGGCGTAAACTCAGCTTCCGGAGAAATATATGAAACCTTGCCCTTAAACACTTTATCGGGAAAAGTATCCACACGCACCTCCACAGATTGCCCGGGTTTGACCTTGCCGATTTCCGTTTCAGCCACGAAGATCTTCAGGTCGACCATGGACAAATCCGCCATGGTCATTACCTCCTGATCCGGAGTCACCACTTCACCATTTTCCACGTTCCGGCTGGTAATGATACCGCCGGTCGGGGCTTTCAACTGTGCATAGGAAAGCAGGATTTTTGCCTGTTGCCACGCAGCGTCGGCGGAGGCCAACTGCGCTTTCGCTCCCGCGACATTGGCACGGGCGGCGTCAAGCGTCTCGGAGCGGCTTCCTTCCTTGGCAAGGTCATACGCTTCGGCATTTCTCTCGTAATCATGGAGGGTTACATCGTAACGCAATTTAACCGCATCCCATTCCTTTTCGGAAACGGTACCGTTCCGGAACAGCCGCTGATACTTCTGCATGTTTTTTCTGGCTTCTTCCATAACGGCCTGTGAGGACAAGTATGCCTGCCGCGCCCTTTCGACATCCTGAGGACGATTGCCGGTTTGGACTTCTCTTAACTGAGCGTTGAGCGCATTTAAACTGGCTTGTGAGCGCTCATAGTTGGCTTCGGCCTGATCATGTCTGGCCTTTAACTCCCGTGTATCGAGTTCGACCAGCAGATCGCCTGCTTTAACGGCATACCCCTCATCGACCAGAAC
>CAZTYA010000345.1:0-2679 GCA_964617255.1 uncultured Syntrophales bacterium | reverse complement strand
GGGCTGGCCGCTGGCCGTCAGCTTCTTGTGATGTTCCTGGCCATACCAACTGGCGGTCACAACACCGTCTATCTTGACCTTGGCTTGAACAGGCGGGGGATCCGGCAAATTGATGATCAATTTCTGGCCGGGCCGGAGCCGGTTCGGATCGTCCAGACCATTATCCCGGGCAATCTGATACTGGTCCACCTTGAAAAGTCGCCGCCCGATATGCCAAAGCGTATCCCCTTTCTTGACGATATACGCAAGGGGTTCCTTTCCCGCCGGCTTGGTAACCGTCGGCTGCGTTTCTTCCATGGCAGCCTTCAATGCTTGGGAAAAATGCGGGGATGGCTTTCGATCTGTGGAAAGAGTTCCTTTCTTCACAGAGACGTCATATCCGCCAAGGCTGATCTGCGTTACATTCATAAAATTGTCATCTCCTTATCAAGAGTCATGTCAAAATGCTGACTCGTTTTTAAAATACATCCGGCTGTTTCCCCGCTTTCAAGGATAAAAAGCGCGTCCAGCAGCAATCTTCGGATAGGTTCGCCATCTGCGTCATGATTGCCAGGAGATAACAAGCATATTTGATGCCCGTCTATCAGGATGTGTGAATTTACGCCCCAATATATCCCCCGCACGATAACCAAACCACCGATTAAAATCAGCGGTTTTCGGCTGAAGGAGGGACCGTTAAGAAAAGTATTCTGTGATAAGAATGGGTTTGATTGTTCAAGGCTCTTCAGTATGTTCAATGCGGTCCTTTGGCAAAACCACAGCACCGCGGCAAAATGCCACAGAGAGCGGAAAAACGATCGCAGAAGTCAGATAGAAGGCGATCTCACCCAGCGGTATACCTGCAATCAGAGATCCCCAAGGTTCGGTCGGATACCAGGCATTGATAAAATCAGGCCAAATCGCAAGCCAGAACTTTAATTCGATCAAAAAGATCGCAGGCAGGAGCAAAATTCCTGAAACCGCCAAGGGCCAGCAAGACCAACAGCGCATGATCAACCACAGGGCAATGACGATGTTAACGATAAGCTGGATTGTCATGCCTGAAAGGCTTAGCTGAAACAAAATTAATGTAAGTGGAACTCCCATAATAATCAACTCCGCCAAACGCCGCCAATCGATCAGCTTCGGTACATATAAACGAAAACGGAGCGAGACAAAACCCGCGGTCACTGCCCAGGCCAGGGCTGTGACGTTAAACAGGTAAAGCGCATCCTCAACCCCCCACCTCAGGTTCCCCAATCGAACCGGATTCCAGTAGTCTTCATGAAAAATGGCCAGTGGCATCAAAGGCACCCAGATCAAACCGGCCATCCATATGTTGGCACGCTGCTTTGGAAGTCCGAAATAAAGTAAAGACAGGGGAATCAACCCCAGCAGATTACAGATAAGATAGGGGTGCGTGGCCACAAATATATCCAGTCTATTCATAACATCGACCATATCCCCTTTGAATAATAAGAAGTCGCTTTCCGAAAGCAGAACTGGTCTTTATTTCGCATCAAGGATGGTGCCTGATATTATTCCTTTTCGTGACTTGACCGGAGAGAGAGATCTGCGTCTTTGTTATCCGGTGCATTGCTGTTCCGCCCAAAAGACTGACTTCTTTTCATCAGGAAATAACCAAATGTCAAGGCAGCCGCAATCGCAGCGATGCCGATCAGCGTCATAGCATCCAACTCCTTTACGTCAAGAATGATGACCTTGCGGGCAATCGCGATGATGGCGACGGACAGGACGACTTCATAATGAGGCAGGTCTTGGGTAATGTAGGTCTTCATGATGGTTTCCAGAAGCTCGATGCCGATGATTACCAGCATAAATAGACCAAATATTTCAAGAAGTTGCTCAACACTGAGCAGTAAATATGGGGGCTTCGTAATATCTTTGATGATCAGCCAGCCAAGATCAATCGTTGCAAGTCCTAAAACGATGGCCATCATGACCATCAAGGATTGAATCATGATTTTTTCATACTTTTTTAAAATGTCGAACATTTTCATTTTCTCCATTTCCGAACGTCCCGGATTGCGGCGTTTACATGATCACTGACTTAAAATGAATGACGGAGCGCGCGGACCCCTCCCTGCTTTAGAAGCTGTTTTGAGGCTTACGGTACGGAATCTACAAAAAAAATGATTATCTGTCTATTATTTCTTGGCATTTTTTTATTATTCACCCAGCTTTTCGGAAATGAATCGGATCGCTTTCTCCAGGGCAGGATTGAAGGCTGCAAGGCGACTCAGCATCAGTAATGATCCGCACACTTCAGGACAATCGCCTCCAATGACCCCATATGCCGATGTTTGCCTCGAAGTTGATCGGCCCGAGTTCGCCATTGGCGGTGACAACGGGGATATGAATCTCTTCAAATATTCCGGCGGCCTCCCCCGTTACATACTGGTTCATCATCTCGTTCATGGCGCTCAAGGCAACGGTGGGCGGTGCGGATGATGAAATATCCGCAAGAATCTAATCGCTTAAAAGGGCATCCGTATCAGGATAAATCATCAGTGCGACGAACTACCGGCCACCGGTTCTCGCCGAAATCATGGACCGGCGGGAAAGGATACTGCATAAGGGACTTTCTCGTAAGAACTTTCGGTTCTCCAATTGACTGATCTGGGGCTTATATTAATGGTCCCTTGATGATTTCCGTTTGATTTCACAATCCTACGCTGC
>CAZTYA010000344.1:0-2696 GCA_964617255.1 uncultured Syntrophales bacterium | reverse complement strand
ATATGTGGCGGATGCAATCCGGAGTGGTGCCGGTTGGAAAAAGCGGGTGAATTTTAACCGGCCAGGTCCATTTTGACCAGAGATTTTTTGCTTTCGCAATTTGTTTAATGGAATCGGCCACAACGGTCGTTATTTTGAGATAATCGCTTTTCGTACCAATAAATCCGGGTGCAATGGCTGTGTGGAATGTATGATACGATGTCTTTTGCTGCAGATATGACACGGCTTGTCGCTCACGGTGGCGTGAAAATGTGCTTTCCGTGACAGCTCAGGAGGCAATGTTATTCCCTCTATTGTATCGGCTGCGCAGGCGGCTGAGCGAAACAGGCGAAGAACAGCCTGTCATCATAATTCTGTATGTCCATGTTCTTGGTTGAATAAATAGGATGCAGGGAACATGAGATGTCGCGGCGCAATGGATTTGGGGAAACGAGTCGGAGACGTTTTTTCACTTCCGATCCGTGGATTTTGCAGTCCCATGTCCAATGGCATTTCTCTCCCGGAAAAAACCATCCCGGTAGCCCTGAATGGCTCTGTTCTGTTGCGCCATGGCCAATCTTTTTTCCGCCAGACAGGCGAAGTCGTGATCAATCTCCACACCGGTGTAATGTCGGCCCAGTTTGCCGGCGACGACGGAGGTGGTGCCGGAACCGAGGAATGGGTCAAGAATCACATCGCCTTCATGAGAGCTGGCAAGAATAATTCGTGCCAGGAGTTTTTCCGGTTTCTGGGTTGGGTGATCCGTGTTCTCCGGCATGGACCAGAAAGGGACCGTTAAATCCGTCCAGATGTTTGATGGGTGCGTATCGCGCCAGGGGCCGTCAGGTGTTTCCTGCCAGTCTTTGGGGCGTCCGGCAGCGTCTCGGTAGGGGGCAAGAACCCGCCGCCTGACCTTGACGGCTTCGATATTGAAAACATAGCGATCGGAAACGGTGGCAAACCAGACGTCCTCGCTGTTGTTTTTCCAGTTGGTTCTGGCGCCGCGGCCCTTGTCCCGCTCCCAAGTTATCCGATTCCGGATAATGAAATGCCTGTTGAGAACCCGGTAGAGGGCCGGTGAAGAAAACCAGTCGCCGCAGATGTAGATAGAAGCTGTCTTTTTTAACAGTCGAGGCAGTTTGTCGATCCAGGACGCCAACCAGGCCTCGTAAGCGTCGAGGTCGATCCTGTTGAAGGCCATCCGGTTGTAGGTCTTGGTCAGGTTGTAGGGGGGATCGGCGAAAAGGAGATCCACGAAACCGTCGGGCAACAGATCGAGGGCCTCCAAGGTATCCTGACAGAGGGTTTTATCGAGAACATCCGTCAGCGATGCCGGTCGTTCCAAGCACTTCAGTCTCTGTCCGTAAAGAATCCTGTCCTGTTCGGTCAGGGTCAGGGTCCGGTTGCGGGGGGCGCGGTTTTTCATCTTTGGGGGCCTCGGCTGTTTGCTTCGCGATGGTACAGAGAGACGGCTTCCGTCAGGACATGAACAGCGGAGCGAAGAAACAACCCCGCCAAGGCCGTACCGACGAGAATATCCGGCCAGGGGCTGGCCGTGATCCAGACACCGGCCGCGGCTGCGAGGACCGAAGTATTGGCGATGATGTCATTGCGTGAGCAGAGCCAGACAGATTTCATGTTGATGTCATCGGCGCGGTGACTCCAGAGGAGAAAGAGGCAGAACGAATTGGCCGCCAGGGCGACCAGACCCATCACGCCGATTGCTTCGAAAACAGGCACGTGGGGGGCAAGGATTTTATAGATGACCTCTCCCAGGACAAACAGGCCGAAGACCGCCATGATGAGTCCCTTGAAGATCGCCGCCAGGGCCTTCATGCGGAGACCGCGGGCGACAACATAAAGGCTGAAACCATAGGCCAGGGCATCTCCCAGCATGTCCAGCGAGTCAGCCAAAAGGGATACCGAACCGGCCAGAATCCCGACCGTCAATTCGACGATGAACATGATCAGGTTTATGGCCAATACGGTCTTGAGGGTTTTACTCTGCCGCGCGATGAGCTTCTCAATTTCGCAAGTTTTATCCTGACAGCAATCCGCCATGTCATATGCCTTAGGAAATATCTAATGTTATCCGAGTCCGATATGGGAGAGATCTTTCTGCACCATGGAATATATTCTGCATGCCCGAAAAGGTCGGGTTGTGCAACCTATTATTGACAGGTGGATAGAAAATCTTTTCATCATTAAAGATGCTGTGGATATGTGTTTTCAAGCGGGATGGAGAAGATTCAGGTGAAATCCTGGTGGATACGGCGAGTGGTGGTGTACTTGAGGTAGCGGCATAAAGAATCCGTGTCCAGAATGTGGGCGAAGGCGTAGGCCAGATTCTTCAATGTGGCAATGTGCAGTTCATCCGCAACAGCAGCGGTGGCGTCAGAGAGGAAGAAGACCCGGTAGTCGCGCATGAAGGCATCCCGTGCCGTCGTTTCACAGCAGCAGTTGGTCAGGAGACCACAGATGATAATATCCTGAACGCCGCGTTCCTGCAGAATGGAGTCCAGGTTTGTCTGAAAAAAGGCGCTGTAGCGGTTCTTGTCGATGATGGTATCCTGCTCCAGAGGAACGAGGGCGGACACGATTTCCCAGTCCGGACTACCGCGTTGAATCGCTTCTCCCCACCATTGCACCAGGCGTCCTCCGTCTTCGTCAGGGTTTTGATGGCCATGGCGGGAAAACAAAACGGGAATCTCTGAGAA
>CAZTYA010000343.1:0-2706 GCA_964617255.1 uncultured Syntrophales bacterium | reverse complement strand
AACTGGCAGAAAAAAAGAAAGCCCTTCAAGGTTCTAAGTAACGATAACGCATCGGCACGGGCATGCTGATAAGCTGAATAAGAACATTATCCATCCTCCCTTAGAAAGGAGCTATAGTCATGCAGCATCTGATTGGAAAACACTGGCATCATCTGCGCGCGGAAGAGGTGCTTGACCTCCTGGAAACCAATCCGGAAAAAGGTCTTGACCTATTCGACCTGGAAGATAGGCGCAGACATTTCGGTTATAATGTGATTACATCAAAAAAGGGCAAAGGCCCCCTGCTGCGGTTTCTCCTGCAGTTCCATCAACCCCTCGTCTATATCCTGCTCGCAGCGGCCCTGGTAACCCTTGTGCTCCGGGAATGGGTCGATTCTGGGGTTATCCTGGGGGTGGTCTTCATCAATGCGTTGGTGGGGTTTCTGCAGGAAGCAAAGGCGGTCAAGGCAATCGAAGCCCTGGCCCGTACCATGACATCAGAAGCCACGGTCATTCGTGCCGGTCAGAAACGCCGCATTTCTTCCAAAGAGATCCTTCCGGGGGATATCGTGCTCCTGCAATCGGGAGACAAGGTGCCGGCTGATATGCGCCTGTTTTCGGTCAAGGACCTCAAAGTCGACGAGTCCGCCCTGACCGGCGAGTCCCTGCCGGTGGATAAGGACGCGGCGCCTCTGGCACACGATACGATCCTGGCAGACCGTAAAAATATGGTTTACGGTTCGACCCTGGTTACCTATGGCCAGGGTTCCGGTGTCGTGGTCGGCATCGGTGATCGGACGGAGGTGGGACGCATCTCCGAACTCATCGCCTCATCCCAGGAACTCGAGACGCCGCTGCTCCGTAAGATCGCCGAGTTCAGCAAATATCTGCTCTATGCCATCCTCGTTCTGGCGGGCATCGCTTTCATTATCGGCGTGATTCGCGGCGAGAGTGCGGCGGACATGTTCATGGCCGCCGTGGCGTTGGCGGTGGGCGCCATTCCCGAAGGCTTGCCGGCGGCACTGACCATCACGCTGGCCATCGGCGTCGCCCGCATGGCCCGCAAACGGGCCATCATCCGCAAATTGCCGGCGGTGGAGACTCTGGGCAGCACGACGGTGATCTGTTCCGATAAAACGGGTACCCTCACGGAAAACCAGATGACGGTCCAGGAAATCCTGGCCGGGGACGATTTCTTCACCGTCATCGGCACCGGCTACGTTTTTGAGGGTGAAATTAAAAATGCCGCCGGACCGATTTCAGCCACGCAATGCCCTGCCCTCACGGAAATCCTCCGCTGCGGACTGCTCTGCAATGACAGTTTAATTGTAGAAAAGGAAGGGAGGGCAACGGTGCAGGGAGACCCGACGGAAGGGGCGCTGATTACAGCGGCAGCCAAGGGAGGTCTTGTCGGTGACCAGGAAAGAATCCAGTGGCCGCGCATCGATGTCATCCCGTTCGAGTCTCATCACCAGTATATGGCAACCCTGCACGGTACGCCCGACAGCGGCCGCCACACCGTTTACGCCAAGGGTTCGGTAGAGGCCATTCTCGAGCGATGCAGCCTTGCTGTTTCCACTGAAGGAAATCCGGTGGAACTGGATCATGCCATGATTTCCGATGCCGTAAACGAGATGGGCTCCCGGGGATTGCGTGTCCTGGCATTGGCCAAGATGGACGTACCGAAAGACATAACACACCTGAACCATGGTGATATCAATGGCGGCCTGACTTTTCTCGGTCTGCAGGGCATGATCGATCCGCCCCGCGCCGAATCGACCATGGCGGTCAAGAACTGTCACAATGCCGGAATCAGAGTCAAGATGATCACCGGGGATCATGCGGTGACCGCGGCCGCCATTGCAGGGAAAATCGGCCTGCACGATCCGGAAAACGTTTTGACGGGCAGGGAACTCGCCCAACTCTCGGATGGAGAATTGATCGACAAGGTCGCCACCGTCTCCGTCTTCGCCAGGGTGGCACCCGAACAAAAACTGCGTCTCGTGGAAGCCATCCAGGCACAGGGACATATCGTGGCCATGACCGGCGACGGCGTCAACGATGCGCCGGCCCTCAAGAGGGCGGACATCGGTGTGGCCATGGGCATCACCGGCACAGAGGTGGCCAAAGAGGCCGCCGATATGGTTCTGACCGATGACAACTTCGCTTCCATTGAAGCCGCCGTGGAAGAAGGGCGCGGTATCTTCGACAATTTGACCAAGTTCATCATCTGGACCCTTCCCACAAACCTCGGCGAGGGCCTGGTCATTTTAGCCGCAATATTGCTGGGCACCGCGTTGCCGATCCTGCCGGTCCAGATCCTGTGGATCAACATGACGACCGCCGTGCTCCTTGGTCTGATGCTCACCTTTGAACCCAAGGAACCCGGCATCATGCAAAAACCGCCACGCCGGACGGATGAACCGATTCTGACGGCGACCCTCATCCGTCGCCTGTTTCTTGTCGGCTTCTTGCTGTTGCTCGGCGCTTTTGGACTTTACAAATATGAATTCAGTGTGCTGGGTGCATCCCAGGCGGTGGCGAGGACCGTGGCGGTCAATGTCTTCGTCATGACGGAGATCTTTTACCTTTTCAACTGCCGCTCGCTGACCAGATCGTTCATCAAACTGGGTGTTTTTTCCAACCACTGGATTTTTGTGGGGGTTTTTGCCATGATCTTCCTGCAGCTGCTGTTTACCTACCTGCCGGCGATGAACTTCATGTTTC
>CAZTYA010000342.1:0-2746 GCA_964617255.1 uncultured Syntrophales bacterium | reverse complement strand
CGCCAACTGGGAGAACAGTTGGCCCGTACGGAGGCGGAAATTTTAAATAGGATCAAATCACTCAAGGAACAAGGCCTGATTCGCAGAATCGGTGCGGTTTTCAATCCGGACCGTCTGGGTTTCGTCAGCAGTCTCTGCGCGGCAAAGGTCCCGGAGAATCATGTCGATCTGTTCGTGGAAACCGTCAATGCGCTTCCCGGTGTGACCCACCACTACCGGAGAAATCACCAATACAATTACTGGTTTACGCTGATCTGTTCCTCTCCGGAGGCACTGCAAACAACCCTGGTCGAAATCGAACAAAAAACGGGGGTTGAGGTAATCTCCATGCCGGCCATCAGGACCTTCAAGATCAACGCGAGCTTTCAGTTATGAGCCATACCATGGAAACAAAACCCACTCTGGTCCTCGTGGACGGAAATAACTACGTTTACCGCGCCTTTTACGCCATCCCGGAACTTTCAAATTCCAAGGGGTTTCCCACAAACGCCATCTACGGTTTCACGAATATGCTCATGAAGCTTCTGCGGGAGCAGCAACCCACCTACATCGCCGTCGCTTTCGACATGAAGGGACCGACCTTTCGCCACGAAGCCTTCCAGGCGTACAAGGCAACACGAAAACCCATGCCGGAACCGCTCCGACCACAAATCGAATACATAAAAAACATTGTCCGCGGTTTTTCCATCCCTGTCCTTGAGCGGGAGGGAATCGAAGCCGACGACATCATCGGGACCCTGAGCCGGCGCTTTGCCGGGGAAAACTTGAAAGTGGTCGTTGTCTCCGGTGACAAGGATCTCATGCAACTGGTCGGTGATCATGTGGTCATGATCGACACGATGAAGGAAACCGTCTACGATGTGGAAGCCGTCCGCAAGCGTTTCGGTGTCGATCCGCATAAGGTCGTGGAAATCCTCGGCCTGATGGGCGACGCCTCCGACAATATCCCCGGCGTGCCCGGCATCGGCCCTAAAGGCGCACTCCGACTGATCGAACAGTTCGGCACCATCGAGGACATCCTCAATAATCCGGCAAAAATCTACAACGCCAAGGTCCGGGACGCCGTTTTACAGTACGCAGACCAGGCCAGAATGAGTCGCGATCTGGCCACCATCGACACCCGGGTCGAACTCGATATCGGCCTGGAAGCGCTTCGCTACGGCGAACCGAATCGTCAGGCGCTGCTCGATCTGTTCAAGGAATGCGAATTTTCTTCCCTCGTTCAGGAGTTGAAGGGAGAAGCCGCGACCATGAAAGGCCATTACAGATCGATACACACAGAAGAAGATCTGTCCGATCTTTTGACCAAGCTTCGGCAAGGCCACTCTTTCACCCTGGACGTTATCCTGACTTCACCCGAACCCATGCGGGCGGATATTGCCGGTTTCGCCGTCTGTCTTGAACCGGGACAGGCCTTTTATGTCGCCCTTTTCACAGCAGACCCCGTTGCAGAAAAGGCCTGGCGGAAAACGGTTTGGACCGCTTTCTCTCCGATCCTTGCCGACCAGGCTGTCCGCAAAACCGGCCATGATTGCAAAAGCATCCTGGTCGCCCTGCAGCGGATGGGGATGAATCTGGCGGGGCTTGGCTGCGACACCATGGTCGCCGCTTACCTGCTGAATCCCGCCCGGCGGAGTTTCGAGCTTGCGGATCTTGTGTACGACCAATCAGGACGACAGATTTTCATGCATAAAGATATTCTGGGCAGCGGAACCAAAGCTTTATCCTTCCGGGAGGCAGACTCGGAAAAAATCAGGGATTATGCCTGCCAGCGGGTGGACGCGATCAGCACGCTTTGCCCATCCCTTATGGATCGGATCGAAAACGAAGGTTTTGCCAGCCTGCTGCGGGATCTCGAAATGCCGCTGATTTCGGTTCTGGCCGCTATGGAACACCATGGGGTCCTCGTTGATGCGGGACTGCTTGGTACCATGTCAACGGAGCTGGCGCACATTCTTTCCCTTTCGGAGAATAAGATCTACGAGTTGGCGGGAGAACGCTTCAACATCAATTCCCCGAAACAGCTTCAGGCGATTCTCTTTGAAAAGTTACAATTGCCCAAGGGAAGAAAAATCAAGGAAGGGTATTCGACGGACGGTGAAACCTTGGCGTTCCTCGCCGCCGGCCATGAACTGCCGGCGGAGATTTTATCCTACCGGAGCCTGATCAAGCTGAAATCGACCTATATCGACGCCCTGCCTCTTCTGATCCATCCGGAAACGGGCCGCATTCACACCTCCTATAACCAGGCCGTGACGGCCACGGGCCGCCTGTCGAGCAGCAACCCGAACCTGCAGAACATCCCGATCCGAACCCTGGAGGGAAAGCGTATCCGTCAGGCCTTCATCGCCCCGGAGGGATGCGAAATCGTTTCGGCCGACTACTCTCAGATCGAACTGCGCATCCTGGCTCACCTGTCGGGAGACAAAAATCTGATTGAGGCTTTTCTGTCCGGGGAGGACATCCACAGCCGGACAGCCTCCGATATCTTCGGCGTTTTTCCGGCCATGGTGAACGCGGATATGCGCCGCCAGGCGAAAGTGATCAACTTCGGCATCCTCTACGGTATGAGCGCCTTCGGCTTGTCGAAGGAGTTGGGTCTGAATCCGAAAATGGCGCAAACCTACATCGACGGCTACTTTGCCAAATACAGCGGGGTCAGGGGGTTCCTCGACGGCATCCTGGAGGAGGCACGGGGCAAAGGTTATGTCAAGACCCTGCTCAACCGGCGGCGCTTCCTGCCTGA
>CAZTYA010000341.1:0-2760 GCA_964617255.1 uncultured Syntrophales bacterium | reverse complement strand
TCCGTAGCGGATATCCTTTTTGATCATACCGTTCGATACGCCAACGTAGTAAGCCGCGTACACAATAGTGATTAAAATCAGAATGATGTGCTTGAGTTGCATGAAAACCTCCCTGAATGATGGTATGAGACGCCATGCCGTGTCTGAACAGTTTTGAATGGGAAGATGTCGCTGCGGGATAACGTGCACTGATTAAGCGTTTTGCGGTCCATTCCGTTTCCCCCCGAAAAAACATGAATGAAGTTGGGTGACCGTCTCCACCGGCAATTTGTACCAGTCAAATTTAGCACGCTATCGTGACGGGTTTTGCAGAACCTTGCCGGAAAGACAGTTTTTTGTCAAGCGGAAAGGCCGCCGGTACTATCTTTATACAAGGAGAAAAGGATTAAGGTATCGTCTTTTAATACGGATATTTGTCTTGCCAAAAACGACGCTGGGTTGTAGAAGATGTGCTACCCATCTATCTCAGGAGGCGCATATGTTTTGGGAAAAAGAGATCGAGACCATCGACCGGGATCAACTGCACAAAATGCAACTGGAAAGACTGCAAGCCACCGTGGAAAGTACTTCCCGGTCCTCATATTATCGGAAACTGTTCAAGGGAAAGGGTATATTTCCAGAAGATATCAAGACGCTGGACGATTTGACGAAGCTACCCCTGACCACGAAGGACGATCTGCGGGAAGAATGGCCCTATGGTTTTCTTGCGGTGTCAAAGGACGAAATCGTCCGCATGCATTCCTCATCAGGCACCACGGGGCGGGCGACGGTCATTTTCCATACCCAGAAGGATATCGACAACTGGACCAACCAGCTTGCCCGCTGCATGTACATGGCGGGGATGCGCAAAAGCGACGTCTTTCAGAACATGATGACCTACGCCCTGTTCACGGGCGGTCTCGGTTTCCACTACGGGGCGGAGCGTCTGGGTGCGTTGGTGATTCCGGCGGGACCGGGCAACAGCAAGCGGCAGATCCAGTTGATGCAGGATTTTGATACAACATGCATTCACATCATCCCCAGCTATGCCCTGCACCTGACAACGGTTTTCGAGGAAGTCGGCGTCGATCCGAAGCAAGACACCCGCCTGCGTATCGCCTTTATCGGCGCGGAACCCCATTCCGAGAAAATGCGCAAAAGAATCGAGGATTTCTACGGGGTTAAAGCATTCAACTCCTACGGCCTTTCCGAAATGAGCGGTCCCGGCGTCGCCTTTGAATGCCCTGAACAGAACGGTCTGCATATCTGGGAAGACGCTTACATCGTTGAGATCATCGACCCGATTACACTGCAGCCGGTGCCGGACGGAGAAGAGGGTGAACTGGTCATGACCACCCTGAACCGTGACGGCATGCCGATCCTGCGCTACCGGACGAAAGACCTGACCCGGATCATCCCCGGCGTCTGTCCCTGCGGCCGGACACATCGGCGGATCGAAAGGATCAAGGGACGGACGGACGACATGATGATCCTTAAGGGGGTCAACATCTTCCCCATTCAGATCGAAAAGAAACTGATGGGCATCCAGGGCGTCGGCAACAACTTCCAGATTATCCTGGAGCGAAAAGGTTTCAATGATGACATGATCGTCAAGGTGGAGGTCCAGCGTGAGTATTTCACGGGAGATCTCAAACAGTTGGAGGCCCTGCGGAAGACGATCGTGAACGAATTGAAAAGCGACCTTCTGATTACGCCGCGGGTCGATCTGGTCGAACCGGAAAGTCTCCCCCAGACGGAAGGGAAGGCCAAGCGAGTGATCGATAACCGGGAAGATTGAAAATCGTAAAGGGGAGGAATGACACCATGATTGCACAGCAGATTTCAATATTCGCGGAGAATAAGCCGGGCAGGCTGGCTGCGGTGACCCATATCCTGGCGAAGGAAAAAATCAACATCCGGGCCACCACGATTTCGACATCCGATACGTTCGGCGTGATCAATCTCCTCGTGGATGATCCGAAAAAGGCGCAGAAGGTCCTGACGGCCGCCGGGATGATGGTTCAGATGCGGGACGTCCTGGCGGTGGAACTGGACGACAAACCGGGCGGACTCGACCGGCTGACCCAGCTCCTCCATAAGGAAAACATCAATGTGAACAACGCCTACGGCTTTGTCGTGGAAAGTTACGAGCGGGCCATCTTCGTGGTGGACGTCGATCAGATCGAAAAAGCGGAGAAACTCATCGAGAACAACAACTTTAAAACACTGGACACGGAAGGGCTGACATCCGCCGAGCCGTTTCACTATACGAAATATTAGAAAGAAGGCACCATGGCCCATCAGGACAAGGGACACTATGCCGCCAAGCATCCGGCGGGAACACCGGTCGATGAACAGCTTGCAAAATTGATCGGCCAGAAGGCGAAGGATAACATCATCACCTGCACCGACGCGGTCGCGATTGCCGCGGCGACCGGCAAGACGATTCCGGAGGTCGGGGTGGCACTGGACCTCCTGGAAACGCGAATCAGCTTTTGTCAGATGGGGTTGTTCGGGTTCAGTCCGGATAAGCGGATTGTCCGTGCGGCTGCAACGGTTGATGAGCGCTTAAAGCGTGCCATAGAGGAAAAATTGCAGAACGGAAAACTGTCCTGCTTAAAATCCTGGCTGATCGCCGATGAACTCAATCTGCCGCGCATGGCCGTATCCGAGGCCTGCGAAGCCCTGAAGATCAAGATCAAGCCCTGTCAGTTGGGGGCGTTCTGAGGCGAAAATCTTCGATGTAACGGCTGACGATCCGACCGATCCTTTCCGCATTCT
>CAZTYA010000340.1:0-2778 GCA_964617255.1 uncultured Syntrophales bacterium | reverse complement strand
AAAATATATTTGCTAATTAATTCTGAAGGATTATCGTGTGAGCTGTTTCAGGTCAAGAATGTTTCGTCCAGGTGAAAGGCTGTATTTTATATAGATCAGGTGACTGGTGCGAACTTGACATGCTTCAGCACGTCATTCTCCGGGACGTCCTGTTTTTGAGGGGTCCCGAAGCAAAGATGTGAAATCTCCGCAGGAAGTTAGTTTGATCCTCAGCAAAAAGAGCATTCGATCGGCGGCGAATCGCCCGCTGGAATCGATCAGCCGGTTAGGCTTTTATTCCAGCCAGTAAGCCCTGAATAAAGGTAAAGTTCGGGAAACCGGTCAAGAAATCGGTTTTATGAAAATTTTTTCAATAATTACCGGACTGGCAGGCACGTCATCCATGAAACCCTTGGGTTGTGTCCTGACCTCCTCGATTTTATCCACCACATCCATGCCGCTTATGACTTTACCAAAGACGGTATAACCATACCCTCGGGTTGTCGGGGCGGTGTGGTTCAGGGGATAGTTATCCCGGGTATTGATGAAAAACTGGCACGTCGCCGAATGCGGGTTGCCGGTTCTGGCCATGGCGATCGTGCCCCGCTCGTTTTTGAGGCCCTTATTGGCTTCACTGGCGATGGGTTCCCGGGTCGGCTTCTGTTCCATCTCCTTGGTAAAACCGCCGCCCTGAATCATGAAGCCATAAATGACGCGATGAAAAATCGTTCCATCGTAGAAATGGTCATTTACATACTGTAGGAAGTTTTTGACGGTGTTCGGCGCTTTTTCGGCGTTCAGTTCCACTTCGATGTTTCCCATATTTGTCTGGATGACGACCACCGGTGCGATCGGTTGTTCGGCGGCTTGGACCGGCACCGATAATGCCAGCAGAAACAGGAAAATCCACAAAGTTATCCGGCTGGTGGTCGTATAAACAGATTTAAGTTGATGTGTTCTTTTCATTGTCCCGCCCCTTCGTTTAGTCGTAATGCCTTTAACCTGCTATGTTACCCTTCCGTCGAGAATCACATCGGGGCCGCTGCGGGAAATCTTTTTAAAAGACAGCTTTAGGGCCTGATTCATGTCGGTGATTCCCAGATTGCCCACTGTGTTCAATCCATCTCCGACGATCTTGGGGGCGACGATGGCCACAACCCGATCGGCCAATCCTTCTCTGAATACGGAGGTAATCAGACCAGCGCCGCCTTCGACCAGGATGGAGGAGATTTTCCTTTGGGCAAGGGTTGCAAAAAGTGTCTTTAAATCAAAGATATTGCCTTTACCCTGGCTTACGGTGAGAATCTCCACCCCCATGGCCTGAATGTGCTTTTGTTTGGCTGGGGCGGCTTGCGGGCGGGTGACGATCAACGTCCGGGCCTGGTCCTGGTCATGGAGTATTTTTGCATCCAGGGGGATCTCCAGGGTCGGATCGATGACGATTCGCAGGGGATTGCGGCCCTTGACATGCCGGACTGTCAGTTCCGGGTCGTCTTTGAAGACCGTTCCCGATCCGACAAGCACGGCGTCGTGGAGGCTCCGCAACTGGTGAGCATAGCGGCGCGATTTTTCGCCGCTGATCCACTGAGAGTGTCCCGTTGCTGTGGCGATCCGGCCGTCCAGGGTCTGGGCGAACTTGACTGTTACGTATGGCATGCCCGTTTCCATGTACTTGATGAATGTTTCGTTCAGTTCCCGGCAGTCTTGTTCGAGGACACCTGTGGTGATGTAAATGCCTTGGTTCTTCATGGCCCTGATACTTTTCCCGGCAACAAGAGGATTGGGATCCACCATGCCGATGACGACGCGCTCGAATTGGGCGGCGATAACACTTTCGACACAGGGCGGTGTCTTTCCGTGATGATGGCAGGGTTCCAGCGTGACATAAAGCGTGGCGCCTTCCAGGGGAACCTTGGCCGCCCGGATGGCGTTGATTTCAGCGTGGGCTTCTCCGTAGCGCTGATGCCAGCCTTCGGCGATAATCCGGTTATATTTGACGATGACCGCTCCCACCATGGGGTTGGGACTGACCCAGCCAGTGCCCTTCCGGGCAAGCGTAAGGGCTCGCTTCATGTAGAATTCGTCGGACATGGGGTTGACCTCACTGAAATTGATGATTGTAATGGCGGTTGATTTAAGGTAACTTATTACATCGTTTCGGGACGTATAAAAAGTTTTTTTTCAGACAACCTTATTTAATCAACCGTAAATAAACAAATCAGTCTGCAGGGAGGTGCGACATGTTTAATTTGAGAGGCGTGTACAAAGAGAAGCCGTTTGAAGATCCATACAGGGTTAAAAGTTGGTGGTCCCGGCTTGTTATGTGTTCTCTGGCGCTTGCGTTCCTTCTGGGGATGATCTTACCCGGAGTGGCCACGGCCCATCCACCCAAAGAAGTTACCTTGAGCTATGACACGAAGGCGAAAGTACTGAAGGTGCAGATTCTGCATGCCTCACCCGCACCAAGTTGGCATTACATCAAGACCGTTGCTGTTGAAAAAAACAAACAGCCTGTGGCAACTTACCCCTATCAAAGCCAGCCGGCTAAGGAGTTTACTTATGAATACGAAGTTGCCGCTCTACCGGGTGACACACTTGTGGTGACCGTTACCTGCAATATGTATGGGTCCCGCACGGAGAGCCTGACCATTCCCGCCGTGGCCAATCCGTAACGACGCAGAGTTGGGCTGGACCGGATGCCTGGAAGGTGAATTCAATGGAAATATTTTACTATGTACATCTTTTTTTGATGCCTTTGGGTTTTCTCCTTTTGGCTGCCGGGGTCATTGCAGTACGGTA
>CAZTYA010000339.1:0-2804 GCA_964617255.1 uncultured Syntrophales bacterium | reverse complement strand
GGATGATCCGATCACGCAAAGCATCACGAAAGGTAAATTGGGAGCATTACTTGAGATCAGGGATGAAACTGTTCCCGGCTATATGAATGAGTTGGATACCCTGGCAGCAAATATCGTTAATGAAGTCAATACGATCCATCAGTCGGGGTTTGATCGCTATCAGAACACGGGACTCAACTTCTTCGCCCCGGTCACCAGGGCCGCTTACATGCAGGTCAATACGGAAATATCCAGTGATGTGAACCGGATCGCCGCCTCTTCCACGGTCATGGGGGATGGCGAGCAGGCCCTGCTGCTGGCTGAACTGGGTGAAAAGGGCGTGCTGAACGGTGGTTTATCGACATTCAGTGAGTACTACACTTCGATCGTCGGTCAGATCGGGCAGGACGTATCCGACAGCAATTGGTCCGTGACGCACCAGAATAATGTCATGGAGCGTCTGACCAATATGCGGGAATCCGTCTCGGGTGTATCCGTCGATGAGGAGATGGTGAAGCTGATCAAATATCAGATGGGATACAATGCAGCGGGAAAACTGGTTTCAATCGTGGAAGAGATGCTCGATACCCTGATGAGCATCAATCGGTGAGGATTTAGTCTTATAAGGATTGAAAAGGTCGAGATAAGGGTGAGATTATGCGTGTTTCCGATAATATGAAGTATTATTCCACGATTAAAAATATGAATAATCTTCAGGCTGACTACAATGCTTTGCTGGAGAAGCTGGCGACGCAGAAGAAAATCAACCGTCCCTCGGATGATCCGACAGGGATGATGAAAGTTTTGAACGGCCGACATACCCTGTCGACCATTGAACAGTATCAGGGGAATATCGAACAGGGAACAACGTGGATCTCCGCGACGGATACAACCCTGAACGGCATCCTCAAACTGCTGGGAACCATCCAGACCGCCACCGGCAATTACGGTACGGAAACCGCATCGACGCAGGCCATTTATGCCGGACAGGTCCGGGAAGCGCGGGATCAGATCCTTTCTCTGGCCAACTCACAATTAGGCGGAAATTATCTCTTTTCCGGTTCCCTGGTCAGTACGGAGCCTTTCTCCGCCACCCCGCATGCCGCAAGCACGGAAACCGGCATGGGGGCGAAGAACACTTATGGGGGAACCATTACCGCAGGCGGCACCTTCAGTGGGACATCCAATAAAACCTATGTGGTCAGGATGACGGCGAATGGAACCGTGGGCACGGCCTCTTATCAAATTTCCACGGACGGCGGGAAAACCTGGGGCGCCGTCTCCAATACATGGGGCGGAGCCGGTACGGATACAATTCTTTTGGATGATAACGGCACGCCTCTGGATACGACCGACGACCTGAATTTGACCTTTGCCGCCGGCAGTGTCGGTCAAAATGATGTCTTTTACGTCAAGGCATACGCCGCCGGATATTACAAAGGTGATGGTCAGGCGTTGTCCCTTCCGGTCGGCCCGGATAACCTGGCGGATTACAGCACGCCCGGAGAAGGCCTTTTTGTACCCAAGGGCGGGGTGGGGTTTGATGTCTTCCAGATCCTGACGGATCTGATTACAGCCATGGAGACCAATAATACCGCGGGTGTGGATGCGCTGGTTGATGATTTGGCCGGTGCGCGTGAACAGATTGAACTGCAGGCTTCCCTGTGTTCCACCAAACAGCTCCGTCTGGAAATGGCCAAGGACAGCCTCAGCCGTCTGGATAAGCAGGTGACCGACATCGTTGCCAATACGGAAAACGCCAATGTCACGGAGCTGGGCATGCTTTTGTCCATGAAGGAGATTGCCCTGCAGTCCACCTACGCCCTGGCCACCAAACTGGGCGAAAATTCGATTCTGAATTTCCTCAAATAGTTCAAATATCCTGTTGACAACCTATGGAAACGGATCGCGGCATCGCCCCGGTCCGTTTTTTCGTGTCAGCATATGGCATCTAAAGCCGATCATGAAACACAGCGTCGTCCCGGGCCTGGTGACTGTGTCATAATTACAAAAATGGTCATTTCGAGCGAATGCGAGAAATCTTAATACGTTGAAATAACTTAACTTAAAGATTTCTCCCTGCGGTCGAAATGACAAAAATACCAATTGCGACACAATCCCCTGATACGGGACCCATTCGCAGGAAGTTGCACTTTGGCAATGGCCTCCAGCTTCCGCCGGGATTGCGTGATTATTGCCGGAATAATAAAACAGTGCGGAAATGGGCCTGAAGCTGCGGCAGGGGCGTGCGTTATCGGTGGTTTATGAAGTTACACGATCTTCGAAAACCGGTTATACTGATCTCGCGAGGTATCCATAGCGTTCCCGTAGACATCGGTTCCCTGAAATTTGAACACCAGATGTGAGGGGTCGATGGTGCCGTTTCCGGCGGCATTCTGGGTAATCTTAAATGTGACTTTAGCCGTCAGGAGTTCGGCGTCATAAGTGACTTTCAAAGGTATGGGGGAGACGCGAATTTCTGAATCGGGTAATTTCTTCCCCCAGTTGTAAATCCCTCCGGTTTCAGTGCTGGAAGACCGGCTGATCTCCCAGTTGAAAAGATTCTGGATCGAAGCTGAATCCATTTCCTTGTCGAATACAAAGCTCATTGTAAAACTCTTGCTGGCGCCGGGTGTCGTCAAGGATGAATCAAGCGAAGAGACCTTTGTGCCCGGTCCCAGGGACAGATTCAGACTGTCAATATAGGCCAGAATAAAACGGGGGGCCGAATTCTCATCGATGGTTTTCTGTAAATCGGGAAAAAGTTCCGGGGCGTCAGTTGAAATGACTGCCAATTCTGCCCGGGCCTTATCAATCTGTTGTCG
>CAZTYA010000338.1:0-2809 GCA_964617255.1 uncultured Syntrophales bacterium | reverse complement strand
ATCTGCCGATTGGAACAGGACAAGATGATGGGAGCCAAGCATCGCGATATCATGATCCGGATGGTTGTCAGGTCCTTCAGTCTGATTCCTTTTTTTTTGAGAAAGGCTTTTTTTATCGGATTGTGGCGCCTTTTCTACTATGTTTCGCCACGACATCGGTTCATCGCTTTTTACAATTTAAGAAGAGCATTTCCGGATAAATCCATGGCAGAAATTGTCCGTATCGCCCAAGGAGCCTATCGCAATCTCGCCATTGTCTGTGCGGAATTTTTTGACCTGCCAAAGATGAACAAGTCGCGCTTAAACGCCCTTCTGGATATTGAAGGTTTGGAGCGGGCGCAGCAAGCACTGGGGAAAAAGAAAGGCCTGTTGTTTTTTGGCGCCCATTTTGGCAATTGGGAATTGATGGCGGTGGCGGTGGCGGTATTGATTGCGCCGGGCGTTGCCGTTTATCGTCCTTTGGACAACCCTTGGCTTGAGCGGCTGGTCCGGTACGTCCGCGCCGTGACGGGAAATATCCCCGTACCCAAACGACGCGCCATGCTGCAGATGTTTCGCTGCCTGGCGCGAAACGGCACCGTGGGGGTTCTCATCGATCAGAATGTGTCCTGGAAAGAGGGCGTTTTCGTTGATTTTTTCGGGAGACCGGCCTGCACGACCGACGGTCTGGCTCAAATGGCGCTTAAATCGGAGACGCCGGTGATGCCGGCGTTCATGGTGCGGAAACCAGACGGAAGGTATCGCTTTGTCATTCGAGATGAGGTCAGCATCATCCGCACGGGGAACTGGGAGGCTGATGTCAAGGCGAACACCCAACAATTTACTTCCATGATTGAAGATGTTATTCGTCAATATCCGGAACAGTGGTTATGGCTCCACCATCGCTGGAAGACCAAAGCATATCAGGCGCTCTGGCCGCGGTCTCATTAATAACTGGGCGATGGATGGGAAGTCATATAAAAACGTTAAGATGCAAATAAAGTCATGAAAATATCCATTCGGACATCCCGCCATATTGAGGATGCCCAGAATATACTTGTACGGGGGACCAACTGGATCGGCGACGTGATCATGACCCTGCCGGCCATGGCGGCCATCCGCCGTTCATTTCCCCGGGCTAAAATCAGCGTCCTGGTTAAACCCTGGGTAGCGGATGTCTTTTCACTCTGTTCGGATGTCGATGAGGTACTCATCTACCGGTCACCCGGTGTGCATGAAGGCGTCCGGGGACTCTTGCGTCTGGCGGGGGAGCTGAAGAGAAAAAATTTTGATGCCGCCATTTTGCTTCAGAATGCCATTGAAGCGGCGATCATCGTCTGCCTGGCCGGGATTCCCCTGCGTGCGGGTTACAATTCCGACGGCAGGGGCCTCCTGCTGACCCATTCCGTAAAAAGGACCCGGGCGGTGCGTCAGATTCATCAGGTGGATTATTATCTGGAAATGGTCAAAACCCTGGGTTGCCGAAATGGAAGCCGTGATTTTCATCTTGCTCTGAGTGGGGACGACGAAAACCGGGCTGTTGAAATCCTTCAGCGTTATGGTATTGACCGGGAGGATTTTCTGGTGGGGATCGCACCGGGCGCGACATATGGCGCGGCGAAAAAATGGTTTCCCGATCGTTTCGCGGCCGTTGCCGATCGTCTTGGCGATGAGTTTGCTGCAAAAATCCTGCTGTTTGGCAGCGCCGCTGATCGGGAAAGTACTCAGGCCCTTTCCGGCTACGCCAGGCACACCTTCGCCGATCTGGCGGGCATGACGACCCTGCGGGAAGCCATATCCCTTATCTCTCGCTGTCGCCTGTTCATCTCCAACGACTCGGGCTTGATGCATGTTGCAGGTGCCCTCGGTATTCCCACACTGGCCATCTTTGGCTCGACCAATCCTGTCACAACGTCCCCTCCCGGTGAAAAGAGCGTTGTCGTGCATAAGGATTTACCTTGCAGTCCGTGTTTAAAGACAGCATGTCCGACGGATTTTCAGTGCATGGACCTGATCGGCGTCGATGACGTCTATGGGGTTGCCCGATGGATGATCCAAAATTAGAGCTGCGTCGAGCCGTATTCCTCGACCGGGACGGCACAATTAACGAAGAGGTCGGCTATCTCAGCAAACTTGAGCAGTTGAAGCTGCTTCCCCGTTCAGCTGCCGCAATCCGTATGCTCAATCAAAGGGGCATTCCTGTAATCGTCGTTACCAATCAATCCGGTGTGGCCCGTGGTTATTTTGGAGAGGATTTTGTGCAGGCATTGCATGATTGTCTCCAAAGGCAGCTTAACAGTGAGGACGCGCATATCGATGCTTTTTATTATTGTCCTCACCATCCGGTGGAAGGTCTCGATCCCTATCGCCGGGTATGCGCCTGTCGCAAGCCGGAAGCGGGGATGCTCTTGCGGGCCTCACGGGAGCTCCGTATTGATCTCTCCCGGTCCTATATGGTTGGAGATGTGATGAAAGACGTCCGGGCAGGCAAGAAGGCGGGGACAAAAGGCATTCTTGTTCTGACGGGCTACGGGGCGAATGAACAAATCCAGGATACTTCACCGGATTATCTGGCGATTGACCTTCTGGCCGCAGTCGAATGGATCATTGAGGATATGGCGCGGTGAATATCCTGATCGTCAAATTAAGCGCCGTCGGAGATGTGATCCACACCCTGCCGTCCCTGTCTGCCTTGAGGGAACTTTATCCCGGCGCGCACATCACCTGGATTGTCGAAGAGGCCGCGGCTGATATTATTCGGAACCATCCGGATCTTGATTGTTTAATTGTTTCCCGGCGTAAAGGATGGCAAAAGGAGATTACAGCCGGG
>CAZTYA010000337.1:1022-2814 GCA_964617255.1 uncultured Syntrophales bacterium | reverse complement strand
CTGGCAGGACAGTATACCCAACGTCGAATTCCGGATGCGGAAAAAGACCGGTGAATGGCGTTGGATCTTGGCACGTGGAAAAGTTGTAACCTGGGATAGAGAAGGTCGGCCGCTGCGCATGATGGGAACCCATACCGATATCACGGACCGCAAGCTGGCCGAGGAAGCCCTTCGGGAAAGTGAGCAGCGTTATCGGACCCTTTTTGAGACGGCAAATGACGCAATTCTGTTGATGGACCGTGATTTTATTTACGTTGACTGCAATTCAAAAGCCATGGAAATGACCCAGCGCAGTCGTAGCGAAATTATCGGTCACAATGCCTACGAGGATTCACCCCTCGTACAGCCGGACGGTAACAATTCCCAGGCAGCAGCCCTTTCGTATATCAACGAAGCTGTCTCCGGCCGACCGCAGAAGTTTTACTGGCAGTCCTTGCGTAAGGATGGGACTCCACTAGATACGGACATATCACTGAATCGATTAACACTGGGAGGTAAACATTACCTGCAGATCATTGCACGGGATGTCACCGAACGCAAAGCGGCGGAAGCAGCGTTGAGGGCGAACGAGATCCTACGCAACCGGTTGTTTGAGAGTTCGGTTATGCCGATTATTCTAATGGATTCAGTTACTTATCGCTTCATCGACTGCAATGCGATGGCTGCCGCGATCTATGGTTTCACCAGCATTGAGGAAACGCTTGGCAAGACACCCCTTGATGTTTCGGCTACATTACAAAACGACGGCACGCCTTCACTGGAAAAAGCCCACTATTACATCAACCGCGCGCTCAACGAGGGCTTCGTAGTCTTCGAATGGTGCCACCAGCGGCCTGATGGCGTGCAATGGGAAGCAGAGGTGCACCTGAGGCGCTTTACCTCCGGTGATGCCATTCTATTGCAGTTTACCCTAATCGATATTACGGACCGCAAGCTGGCCGAGGAAGCCCTCCGGGAAAGCGAGAGCAAGTTCAAGGACCTCGTGGAACAATCCATCGTCGGCGTTTATCTGATTCAGGACGGTCTTTTCAAGTATGTCAACGCAAAGTTTGCCGAGATTTTCGGATATGGCATTGATGAAATGACGGATAAAATGGGAGCAAAGGATGTCGTATTTGCCGATGATTTTCCCTTGGTCGAAAAGAATATCGACCGACGAATCTCCGGGGAACTCAAAGATATCCATTATGATTTCCGAATCGTAACAAAAACGGGGGAGATCAGATATATTGAGGTGTACAGTTCTCGAACAACCTATCGCGGAAGAACTGCCGTAATCGGGACTTTGTTGGATTTGACTGAAAGACGGCAGATGGTAGAAGCTTTACGCCAAAACGAGGCCACACTCCGCAGCGTGTTCAATGCCAGCCCCATTGGTCTTTGCACCATGAAAGGCCGTGTTTTCCAGAGCGCCAACAAGGCCTGGTATGACCTTTTCGGTTATACGGAAGCAGAGATCATCGATCATACCACCCGGATGTTATATGAAAATGATGGAGAATATGAGCGAGTCGGCCGTGAATTATATGAAAACCTGAAAGACCGAGGCTTGGCATCGGTTCAGACCAGGATCAGAAGAAAAGACGGGGTCTTGCGTGATGTCGACGTGACTGCAGCGCCTCTGGAGAGGGAATATCTTTTCCATGGAACCGTGGTGACCATTGAAGATATCACCGATCGCAAACAGGCGGATGCGGAGTTGCAGTACCGTAACACCTTGCTGACCACCCAACTGGAAGCGTCCATGGACGGGATTCTGGTTGTTGATGAAGCGGGGCGGATGATATTTTTC
>CAZTYA010000337.1:0-1012 GCA_964617255.1 uncultured Syntrophales bacterium | reverse complement strand
GTGTCATTGCGGGGCAGGTGTGCGTGCTGGCTGTTGTGCGGGATATTACTGAACGCAAACAGGCTGAGGAGGCCCTGCGTGATTCGGAGCGACGATTGAACGACGTCATTGATTTTCTCCCGGATGCCACCCTGGTCATTGATCGGTACGGAAAGGTCCAGGCCTGGAACCGGGCCATGGAGACCATGACGGGGGTCAAAAAGGAAGACATGCTCGGGAAGGGCGATTATGAATACGCGCTTCCTTTCTACGGAACGAGAAGACCGATTTTGATTGATCTGGTCCTGCATCAGGATGATGCGGTGGGAAACCAGTACATAACAATCAGGAGATTCGGTGATGCCCTGTTCGCTGAAACACGGGCACTCAATCTGCCGCCGGGTGATGTGATCCTTGCCGCAACGGCATCGCTATTGCGCGATTCCGATGGTGAGATTATTGCCGCCATCGAGTGCATTCGGGATGTAACCCATCAAACTCGGCTCGAATCAAAATTGCGCCAGGCTCAGAAAATGGAGGCCATCGGGACCCTCGCCGGCGGCATTGCCCATGATTTTAATAATATTCTCGCTTCCACGATCGGTTACACCGAACTGGCGATCATGAATATCGGCAAGCCGAACCTGCTGAACGGTTATCTAGAGCAGGTGATGAAAGCCTGTGACCGGGCGAAGAATCTGGTCAACCAGATTCTGGTCTTCAGCCGCCAGCGGGAACAGGAAAGAAAACCGGTCGATATGACGGTTATTGTCAAGGAAGCACTCAAACTGTTGCGCGCATCCCTGCCTTCGACCATCAAGATTAACCATCATTTCCCCGCGGAGCCGTCAACAGTCTTGGCTGACCCGACCCAGATCCACCAGATCGTCATGAATCTTTGCACCAACGCGGCCCAGGCCATGCGGGAAAACGGCGGTGAACTGGATGTAAATCTTTCTCCTTTTTCCGTTTCCACCACGATGGCGGAGGTCAATCCGATTTTCAAGGCGGGTGCGTATGTGCAACTGGTGGT
>CAZTYA010000336.1:0-2827 GCA_964617255.1 uncultured Syntrophales bacterium | reverse complement strand
AACGGGGACATCCAGATCATCATCAACACGAGCGTCGGCCGGAAATCGAGCCGGGACGCCTATCATATCCGCCGGGGAGCGCTGGTCTACAATATTCTCTACACGACAACCCTGTCGGGAGCACGGGCGCTGAGTGAGGCCGTCATGGCCTTGAAAAAGAAGGAGTGGACGGTGACGCCCCTCCAGGACTATCACCGGGCAATGCCGAACAAGGAAACATTATGAGCAGGGACGAAAACGATGCGGAAGTTGTGAGTGTAAACTTGCCGACCGACGGAAAACCCCGAGATGCCTGCGGGGTTTTTGCCGTTTATGGGCATGAAGAAGCGGCCAGATTGACGTTTTTCGGACTTTTTGCCCTTCAGCATCGTGGGCAGGAAAGTGCCGGCATTGCCGTTGCCGACGGTTGTCAGATTCTGGAACGCAAGGGCATGGGGCTTGTCTCCGAAGTGTTCCGGGAAGAGAACCTGGCGCAATTGCCCGGAACCATGGCGATCGGCCATGTCCGTTATTCCACAACCGGCTCTTCCGTGATTTCCAATGCTCAGCCGTTTCTCGTGCATCACGCCGATGAATATTACGCCCTGGCCCATAACGGAAACCTCATCAATGCTCAGGCGCTGCGGGCCGAACTCGAGACCCGGGGCTCCATCTTCCAATCCACCATGGACAGCGAAGTCATCATCCATCTGATGGCGCCCCATCTGAAAGACAGTTTTGAAGAGGCTCTGGTCAGCGCCCTTTCAAAAATTGAAGGAGCCTACAGCGTTGTCATGCTGACCCGGAACAAGGTGGTTGCCACCCGGGATCCCCGGGGATTTCGGCCCCTGTCTCTGGGGCGGCTCAACAACCACGGTTGGGTCATCGCCTCGGAGACCTGCGCCTTCGATCTCATCGGCGCCCAGTACCTGCGGGATATTGAACCGGGGGAAATCGTGATTATCGACGAGGCGGGACTGCGGAGCATCAGTCCTTTCCCGGCTATGAAACGCTGCCGCTGCATTTTTGAAATGATCTATTTCGCCCGGCCCGACAGCCAGGTATTCGGCGAGAACGTCTATCTCTGCCGCAAACGCCTGGGGCATTACCTGGCAAAGGAGTACCGTCCCGATGTGGACCTGGTCATGCCTTTTCCCGATTCGGGCAATTATGCCGCCCTGGGGTACGCCGAGGAGAGCGGCATCCCCTTTGAAATGGGGATGATTCGGAACCACTATGTGGGCCGGACCTTCATTCAGCCGACCCAGATCATGCGTGATTTCGGCGTCAGGGTGAAACTGAACCCTGTAAGACCTCTGCTCAAAGGCAAACGGGTCCTCATTGTGGAGGACTCCATCATCCGGGGCACGACCAGCCGCAACCGGGTGCGAAATCTCCGGGAAAACGGGGCGAAGGAAATCCACATGGCAGTCAGTTGTCCTCCGACACGTTTCCCCTGTCCCTACGGGATCGACTTTTCCTCCAAAGGCGAACTGATTGCCGCCCAGGAAGGGGATGTCAGCGCCATAGCCCGCTTCATCGGCTTGGAATCGCTTCACTATTTGAGTGTCGAGGGGATGGTGGCCGCCACGGGCATGCCCGCCGACCAGTTCTGCCTGTCCTGCTACACGGGTGACTACCCCATCGCCGCGCCGGAGAACCTGGAAAAGCTGTGTTTTGAGAAGTAGGGCTTAAACAGGAGACAACCATTTCCCTTTTCCACTTTTCTCCTTCGCCTGGCATCATATTTATTCGAACTCCAGACGCAGATGAGCGTCGTAATAGCTAACGCACTGATTATTGTCATCTGGATGAACCATCCAAGGAACTACCGAAAACCCCTTGCGCCCCCCAGCGGGGAATGAGCTGGACATCCAGGATTTGACTTGGGATGTAACGTCGATCTGGAGTGGTTCACTTGGAGTTGATGGCCTGTAAACGCGGACTTTCCAATTCTTATACCCTATAAGATCTTCCGCGCAAAATCCCCACCCGCCCCAGGTAGGATTGTCAACAAACATCTCGAGGATGGCCTTTTTTACAGTTCTATTCCGTATATGCGCCCAGTCCATGCCGGGAAATTCAAACTCTGAGTAAAAACGCGTGTAAGTTGATTGATGTTCGCTTGCCGCGATAGACCCGCCGAGATCTGTATAAGTGGCCCTTGATCCCACCCAGCCACGCGGTGTTGGATCCGTGTAAGTAGGACAGGTCGGTTCTCTTGGATCTGTCTCATATACTTCTGCACTGCAACGTTTATGATTTTTAACTGTTGCCGGCAGTGAGATTTTTTTGAGAGACTTGGGATCATAAATTCTGAATATGTCGCTGTAATCGCCGCATCCTGCCGTTGAGGTCAAGCTGGTCACATAGATTTTGTACGTTCCGTACTGACAAGAGCCGGGTTCTATAACCCAGTCCCAATGCCAGTTCAGGTACCCTGCCGGCTTCTCCTGATCAAAAACAAACGCCTGATCCGTTAATATGTCCCGTGCAATGATTTTAGTATGATCTTGTTCATCCAACTTGATCAGTTCTATGCGGAAACCGGCATCAAGCGGCCCGCCGCCCCCCGAACATGTGGCCGTGGATGTCCATTTTACACGGATGGTGTCGCCGAAGTTTTTATCGCCTTTGATAGGGTTGGTGACCATAAGACTGGCAGGCAGGGCAGTCCCTTTGGAAATTCTGATCGGACCGACGACGGATTTCTGCGCGCCATCCATCGTCTGAAGTCTGATCTTGTAGAGTTTTTCTGCATCGGGGAGCGACATGGGGACAGTCCAGAGCATCTTCCCCTTGTTTTCGAAGTTGTGGGCAATCGTCTGGCGCAGCGTCACTTCGTCAT
>CAZTYA010000335.1:0-2837 GCA_964617255.1 uncultured Syntrophales bacterium | reverse complement strand
GGCCATATTGTCCGGTGTCGCCTCGATTCCCCGTAATACCACTTCGGCGCGCACCAAATCACCCGTGGCATAATAGGGAATACCCCGGGCAGTGGCATAGTCCCGCGCCAAATTTTTTCCCGCCGCCGGCATGCCGACAACAACGAATATTTTCATAAAATGATCCTCTGTTGAATGGGCTCTTCGCCAATCTGTTCTGACTATTCACAAGTAGAAACGGCATGCTGAACCTTCTCGTGAACAAACCGCTTCCCGTAGAGGCTGGTCTCTCAGTTTAACCCCATCCCGTATCCGCCAAGCCCGAATAAAGACAATGCAACGTAGATTTGCTGGTCATCGTGGCTTTTGGTCAGGCCGGCGGTCACCCCCCAGCACTGCCTCTGATATGTCACGGCATAGGTCTGTTCAACCGTCCTGCTCTCAAGGACATTCTCTTTAAGGGTGAAGGAAACCGTAATTTCCTTATTGATCTTGGCCATGAGCGATACGTTGATCTGTTCAATCAGGCTTTTGGTATAGTGATAGCCGAGGGAAACCGTATCACCCCGGGGGGTGGACAAAATAAGGTCGTTGTTCGAGCGCAGCCATGATCCGTCGTTCACATCGTAATAGCTGCGGCTTTTGAAGGCCAGGAAGGAAAGGGGCGTAAAATCAAGTTCAATATCCGTGGTACCGAAATGACGTTCCTTGGCGTCCGGGTCTTCCCAGTTCCATCTGACGCCATTGATATCGTATGTCTGGGCCAATTTTAATCTTAGAATTTCGCGGTATCGGGGACCCTCGGTTCCTTCGGACATCTTCACCATGAGGGTGTTGATGAGGGCGTAGGAAAAACCGTTTTGCTCACCGATCCAGTCGATGTAATTCGGCATATCATCCTGGCTGACATGAGGCGTATAGGAATAGCCCACTTCCGCCCGGATGCCATGGCGGAGTTTCTGGACGGACTTGCCGTTGACATGATAAATGCGCTGAATTTCGGACGTGACCAAGCCGCCGGCTGCATAACTGCTGCGATTTCCATTTTTGTCAACACCGGCCAAATCACTTCCCCCCGCACGCCAGAGGGTGCCGTTCCACTCGAACTTAGGCATAAAATGGACATAGGGTCCGAGATTGAGCGGCAGCATGACGGCCGGCCGAACATCGAAGACAGAGCCTTTCTGGCCCTCGCTTCGATAATAATTGTCATAGGAGGTCACCATTTCGAAACGCAGGGGCGTTGCCGGCAGGGGCTGATTGATTGCCGTAAGCGTCACCTCGGGATACTGCTGGAGGGTATTATCGTTTGATGAACTGGTAAAATCGTCCGTGTAGCGTGCCAGGGCCGTCAGGTTAAAAAGGGACCAGTCTTTGACAAAACGCGCTTTGGAATCCAGGGAACGCAGGGATCTGTCCGCTTCGAAGGAAACCTTTTTGAATCGATTTTCTTCTTTTACACCATAATGCTGCCGATAATAATTGCGGGATGAAAAATCCTTGAAGTACCAGTGGTCGGAAACCCTGGCGATGTCGGCCCGGAGGTAATACCCGTCGTTGTCCATCGCTGTCTCATGCTGGATGTAAAGGGACCACCGGTCGTGATCTTTATCCCAATCCCGGGCCATAGCTCCACCATCATTTTCCTCGACCCGTAAACGGTCGCGGTAGAGATAATCACCGAAAATAACCCCTGACGTTTCCGGCGTCGGGAAATACCGGAATTCCGCCCCTTCCTTGAATCCCCGCTTGCTCATGAATCGCTGATAAAAGGTGGCATCCATACTCTCGGAGATGGCCCAGTAAAAAGGCAGCTCAACGTCGAAGCCGTTTTTATCCTTCGAATAGGAGATGTAAGGGAAAAGTAAACCGGTCTGCCGCGTCGTTTTTGCCGGAAAGATAAAATAGGGAAGATAAAGGACGGGCACCTTGCCGGCATAGAGGGTGCCGTTTTTCAAGGTCCCGTAGCCGTCCACCGTCACATCCAGTTCCTGGCTCTTGAGGGACCAGGCGGGATTCGGCCCGTCGCAGGTGGTGGCAACCGCATTCCGCGCCTGGTATGATGCTTCTCCGCTCTTTTCAAACTGGCCGCCTGAAATATAGAAATGATTCTTGTCGATGAACATCTTGCCGTTGTCGGCGGTTCCCGTTTTCGTATCGATATTGAAAACAATACTGTCGCCTTCGAGTACATCCTGATCACTCTTCAGAACCACATTACCCTTAGCATAAGCCGTGTTTGTCATCCTTCTCAGGATGACCCGATCGGCTTTTAGGGTTCCTCCCGAATAGGTTATCAGGACATCCCCTTCGGCGTGGTAGGTCTCATCGTCTTCTTCATACACGAGGCGATCAGCCTGGATATTAACGGGACCTTCCTTGATTTTCAGGCCCTCATTAAAGGCGGAAAACGATGGAGGCGGGGCCATTAGAAGCACTACAGCCGTGATCAACAGGCATATCAGAAATCTTACCCTTATCCGCCCCATGCTCTCTCTTTCGAAGCTCCTCACGCACCGCTCATCATTTCAGGGTTTTCTTTCGAGTTTCCGCATCCTAGTCTATTTGCATCATTAAGTCAAAACGAACTATGTGGAAATCAATCTTTTTTACGAAGATATCAAGACGAAAAAGACGTGCCGTGCAGAAACCTTTTCACATCGCCAACCAGATAAAGAGAACCACAAACGCAAATCAGATCATCGACAGCCGCTTCGGAAATCGCTTTCCGGAAAGCCAGTCGGGGCGACGGGATGATTGCCACATCCCGGCAATACAGGGCGGCAATGGGCGAAAGCCTCTCCGGCGGCACCGCCCGTTCCGTATTGGGAAGTGTCAGGATAACCCTATCCGCCAGG
>CAZTYA010000334.1:0-2842 GCA_964617255.1 uncultured Syntrophales bacterium | reverse complement strand
TTTTGTCTGGACCCAGATAATTGTATAACGAAGCTCCAGATCCACTTAGGCGGTGACCTATGAAAAAAGATGTCAGCATATGCTTTCGTACCAGCGCGGCAATTCGGGATGCCTTGAGTGATATTGCCGAGGAGGAAAGAAAGTCGATCTCCGGAGTGATTGAATCGATTATTTACCGGCACCTCAAAACCGGGGTTGCTCCCAAGGGTATCGGTAAAGAGCGGCGGCGTTTTATGAGAAAAAAGGTGTCTCTGCCGGCCTTTATCGATTCATCTGAGTCCCGGGATCATGAATTCGATGCGGGGACCGTGCTTGATATATCCATGGGAGGCATCAGATTTTCCGTCCCCAAGGGGACGAAATTTGAAACGCAGTACAAAAACGGTGATGCTGAGTTCAGTGTTATGTTTATTCTTCCGGACGAAAGCAAACCCGTCAAGGTTAAATGTCGGACCATGCAGGTGTACGACGAAGCGCAGGTCGTCCAGGTCGGTGCGGCTTTTCAGGACGCCGATTTCAACAGTTACCGGGCGCTGCATAATTATTTGCATTGATTTTTTAGCAGCGGAGATCATTTACGTATCCGCGGGTTCTTTCATAAAAATATTGCTTGACAAAGATATGGCTATCTGTTAGAAGCCGTACGCCGCTTGGATCCAGTTTCGGACTGAGACGGAAAGGTCAGAAAGTCTGCTTATTTGGGTATTTTCACCTCCCGTCTTACGACGCGGAGGTTTTTTTTTGCCTGAAGGAGAATGGTCAGTGGAAATATTTAATTCAGTCACGGACATGCAGAACAAGGCGAATCTGCTCCGCCAGCAGGGGAAGAAAATCGCTTTTGTGCCGACGATGGGTTATTTCCACGAGGGACACCTGGACCTGATGCGGGAAGGGCGGAAGAGAGGCGACTACCTGGTGGTCAGCATCTACGTCAATCCGACGCAGTTCGCCCCGACGGAGGACCTGGATAAATATCCCCGGAACTTCGATCGAGACCGGGCCATGGCAGAGCAAGTCGGTGTCGATGCCATTTTCTTTCCGGATAATGCGGGGATGTACCCACGGCATTACCAGACCTATGTCGATGTGGAAGGGGTGACCAAAACCCTGTGCGGGGCGTCGCGAGCCGGTCATTTCCGAGGGGTTGCCACGGTTTGCACGAAGCTGTTCAATATTGTCAAACCGCACGTGACCATTTTCGGCAAGAAGGACTTTCAGCAGCTTGTCACGATCAAAACCATGATCCGTGACTTGAACATGGATATCGAGGTGGTGGGTATGCCGACCACACGGGAGCCGGACGGACTGGCCATGAGTTCCCGCAATGTTTATCTGAGCGAAGAAGAACGGAGATCGGCTTTATGCCTGAGCCGGTCCCTGGCGATGGCGAAACGGCTGTTTGAGGCTGGAGAAACCGATGCCGGGAAAATTCTGGATCAGGTATGCAAGCATATCCAATCGCATGATTATACCGTCATTGATTATGTCAAGATCAGCGACGTGGATACGGTTGAGGAAGTTCAAACGGTCGGACGTAATACCTTTATCGCCATGGCGGTCAAGGTTGGCAAGACGAGATTGATCGATAACTACGTTTTTGGAGAGGATCTGAATATACCCTATTCAGAAGAACGCTAATTCTTAAAGAAGTTTTTAAGAGGTGAGTTTCAATGCAACGGTTCATGATGAAATCAAAACTGCACAGGGCCAAAGTGACAGATGCGGATCTGCACTACGAGGGGAGTATCTCCATCGACGAGAATCTGCTGGAGGCATCCAACATCATTCCCTACGAGAAGGTTGCCATTTACAATGTCACCAATGGCGAGCGCTTTACGACCTATGCCATTACCGGCAAGGCGGGTTCCGGGGTCATCTGTCTGAACGGTGCGGCGGCGAGAAAAGTCTCCAAAGGGGACATCATTATCATTGCAACGTATTGCATGGTCGACGACAGCGAGGCCAAGGGCTGGAAACCGACCTGCGTGCTTCTGGATGGTGAGAATAAGATCAAAAAGATAACCAATTGATTGAGTTTTTGACATAAAAGATCGATTAAGGGCATACCCTGTCGCTTACAGGGATGCCCTTTTTTTAATATACCTTGAAATTAAGCGTGCGATTTGTTAGGGAGATATTCGCGCTCTGACCGTGGTGATCGATTTTGAAAAAAAGATTTAAAAATATTTTCCTGACCGGGCTGGCCGTGATTATTCCCATCGGCCTGACCCTCTATATCCTCTTTTTTATAATCGATGTCATGGACGGCCTTCTGAAGATCGTTCCCGACCGTTACGAGCCGGATGCCCTGCTGGGTTTCCATATGCCGGGTCTGGGCATCATTTTTACGGTTCTTTTGATTTTCATTACCGGACTGATCACGAAGAGTTATCTGGGAAATGTCGTCGTCCGCAAGGGCGAAGGGGTGTTCGCCCAGATTCCCATCGTCCGCAGTATCTATCTGGCGATCAAGCAGATCTTCAACAGTCATTTCGTCGGGAAAAGCCGCAGTTTCAGAAAAATCGCCCTGGTTGAATATACGCGAAAGGGGTTGCACAGCATCGGTTTTGTTACGGGTTCTGCGGAAGAGACCTTTCCCCAGATTTCCCATGGGCATGAAAATAATATCGGGGTCTTTATTCCTCTGGCCCTGACTCCTTATACGGGAGCCTTCGTGATTGTCCGTGAAAGCGATATGATTGAAACGGACATGACGGTAGAGGAAGCGTTCACATTGATCATTTCGGCGGGGATCGTTCCTCCCAGGAGCAGAATTCCTGAGTTGAACGATAAGTGAAGGGAATTTATACCAATAAGAAAGGGAACAAGTCACATGAACATT
>CAZTYA010000333.1:1954-2848 GCA_964617255.1 uncultured Syntrophales bacterium | reverse complement strand
GCAGGTAATTTTTATCCGGGTAGTCAATCTTCAGGACTACAAAGGGTGGTTCACATAGGCTTCCGACGCTTTTTGACGCGTTCCAGTCCACATATCGTGTCATGGCGACGGCGGTTGAGGCGTCGACACCGGAAAAATCCATCAATTTTACCTTAAAATGGGGCGAGAAGGCCCGATCCCGCCCGGCGCTGCCGGACATGTCGGGAATGCCCTTGACGGTGGTCTCGGGAATCCACTGGACGTCGTCGATGACGCCGCTGATATCGACAGGTCCGAGACGGGGCAGGGGCGCCGCCAGGGTATCGTTTCCGAAGCAATGATAAATACTGAAAACAAGCAGTAAAAACAGGGTCTTTTTCATAATCGTCACCTTGACGCTTCAGGAGGGCATGGCCTGGTCGCACCGATTAATCGTGTTTTTATCCCCGCGAAGAAATCTTGAATCAGGTCCGGGACGATGCAACATGATTCTTTTCAAGATTATCCGCCGACGTCGAAAAAGCACTTACCTTGAACGATGCTGTGCGGGGGACTGAGGTTTCTCCTTGGCATCATGCGGCGGCTGGACATCACCATCCATGCACCCTTCATGTTCAAGATACATCATGGGGCAGTCCATCATGTCCGGTACAGCATCGAGTATTTTTATCAGATCGTCAATTTCCGCCTTGATTTTTGCCTTCTCCTTGACGGATGCATTTAAAACACGTTGTTGGAGAACCAGGACACGTTTCAGTACGGCTTTCATGTCCTCCTGGCTTTTGATCATGGCGCAAAACATCATCATGCCCATCTCTTCACCTCTGTCGCAGGGTATTGACTGCGCTTTCATGCACGTTTCGGCTGGTGGGCAGGACATTCGGCAGTCCGCGAAGGCCGTCGGGATAAACAGTA
>CAZTYA010000333.1:0-1923 GCA_964617255.1 uncultured Syntrophales bacterium | reverse complement strand
CCGCCACCACCGCCACCGCCTCCGCCCGATGAACCGCCGCCCCCGCCGCCGGAAGATGAACCGGGAGAGGAAGATGATGCCGCCGCGGCGGTCGCCGCTGCCGCGGAAAGAGACTTGCCGAATCCGGAAGTGAAATGAGACGGGGTGGCATCCCGCCAGGTTGTGCCTTCATACCAGCGCGGTGTATATCCGGCTTCCGTTCCGGCGGCACGGGCCAGTATATCGGAGAACTGTTCCGACCACTGTTGTTCCACATCAAGGGCCAGGGCATAGGGCAGGTATTTTTCAAAGAGTTCCGGTGTCCGCTCAGGTGGATTAAGGAGATTCAGACGGTTCTGTTCGGCCGTGACCAAGTACATCTTGAATCCTTCAATGCCGTCCATCAGTTTTCTTCCGATGGGCGTCCGGGCTCGCATCAACCGGTAAAAGAGGACGTTGATAAAAATCATTGCCGCCATGATCAGGATGATCGCCAGCGATGCGGCAAAAAAGACAATGGCGATACCGACAATTTCAAAGAAGACAAAGGGGATGGAAAACAGAGTCAGCGACACGGCCTTCCTTCGCAGTAGAGCCTGATGGTTTTCTCCGGAGAATACTGCCCTCCAGAGGGAAAAAACCTGCATCAGCATGATGACGACCCCAAAGGTCCAGCCGCTCAGCCAGAAACACATGAAAATCGCCAGCGGCGCCATATCCTTGGGTCCAAGAGCGCTGGTTCCGATCAGGAGGATGAAAGAAATGATAAGACCGATGACGAAATACTTCCGATTGGCGGAAAAATAAATCCGATCGAGCGTCGTTTTGAGAGCAGCCTGCAAATCGACACGCGCCTTGTGGATGGTCATGCCGTCTTCATCGCCATCAGTGCCGATCATCTTTTCCGATTCAGCAAACAGTTTTGCCGCTGCCGCTTTTTCTTCACGGCTCAGGTCGGGTTCGTTTCCCTCCGTTTTCTTCAGGGTATATTGACCATCTTTTTCGCTGATCGTCAGGTAACCCTTGACTGCCATGTTGATCACAGCAGCGGTAAACACTTTCTGGTCAAAGCCCATGTTCATGATGAAACGAACCGCCGCCGGGGATAACTTGTTCGGCGGTTCGAACAGGGGAATGATAGTGCCCTGGGGTGGATCTTTTCCGTGACGGGACCAGACCATCAGGTAATAGAAAAACAGGATGCACAACCCGCCGAGACCCGCCAGCGTGCCACGGTTTTCATTCGTCCAGTATCTGGCCTTGACAGCAATGGAAGGTTCCGTAACAAATCCCTTCGGCCAGGAAACGACAATGGTCAAACCCTGTTCCGGCGCGAGGGGCCGCGTGGTTTCAAAAATGATTGTGCCGAAATCGCCGGTCCCTGCGGTGAAATGTTTTTCTTTAGAACCTGTATAACCTGTGTAAGCATCCACTTCCCGTACGTTGGCCGCCGCGCCTTCCGGCAGCTGGACCGAGGCGGACGCTTTTTCAATGGCAAAAGTCCACCCGTTACCGGTGACGTTCCAGTAGAGTTCGTCAAAATCCTTAAAAAAACCGAGTTGTCGGTTGGTCGCATAGGTGATGAGGTAAGTATAGGGGCCGGGGTTGAGAAAAACGTCCTTCCGACCCATGTAGATCCGAACGCCGTTACTCAAATCCTCCGAATGGTAGTCTTCGGGTTCGCCGTCGCGCAGCACCTCCTGCACTTTGAAATCGACTGTGTAATGCTGACCGTAGCGGTCCTGATATTTTGTCGGGAAGTCACGGTAGATCCCGCGCTTGATCTGCTGACCCGCACAGTACACCGTAATGGTCTCCGTTACGGTCATGGAGGCGTCTGAATGGATGACGATATCGCTGTGAAAGGAGAGAATTCTTTCGGTGGTCTTATCCGATTCGGCGGCGTAAGCAGACGGGACGGAAAAGAGCAGCACCCAGAGCAGA
>CAZTYA010000332.1:0-2859 GCA_964617255.1 uncultured Syntrophales bacterium | reverse complement strand
TGGCAGGTATTTGCATCTTTCTCTTGCTTGCATCATCACACTGACACTCATCTGCGGGTGCAGCTCGCTTCAGATCGGCTCATCTTTAAAGGAAGCGAATGAATATTCGAGTCAGGGGAGCTACATTGCATCTCTCAGTAAATACGAGAAGCTTCTGGAAAAATACCCCGGAGCAGCAGATCGGGTTCTGTTTGAAATGGGACTGATCTATGCCCATCCCGGAAACTGGCAAAGGAATGATCAAAAGTCCCGTGAGAGTTTTCAGAAGCTCCTCCAGGATTATCCGAAAAGCGATTACCGTCAGGCCGCTGAAGTGATGATCGCTCATATCAATACGATCGCTGCGAAGAATAAGGCGATTGTGTCACAGCAGACGCAGATTCAGACGCTCAAAAAAGAGGTGAAACGTCAGGGCGAGGAGATGGCTTCCCTGCGCAAAAGAATCGAAGCGCTTGAGCAGGAAGTTAAGAGCAAGGTTTATCCCGTGCAGGATGGACCGGCGGACAGAGTTGTGATCGAAAAGCAGGCGCGACGACTCACCTTGATGACCAAAGGTCAGGTCTTAAGGCAGTACAAAATTGCCCTGGGCGGGAACCCGGTTGGTCCCAAAGAAAAGCAAGGGGATAACAAGACCCCTGAGGGGACCTACATCATCGATTCCAGAAACCATGGCAGCCGTTTCCATCGTTCCCTGCATATTTCCTACCCTAACGAGAAGGACAAGAAACGGGCTCAGGAGCTTGGTGTTTGTCCGGGAGGGGACATCATGATCCATGGTATCAAAAATGGACTCTCCCAGGTCGGCGAAGCGCACACAACGATTGACTGGACGAAAGGCTGTATCGCCGTCACCGACGAAGAGATCGAAGAAATCGACAATCTGGTGCCCAATGGTACGGTTGTTGAAATAAGACCATAATAATCTTAGATAATTGAGCCATGCGCCGAATAACTGATTATTCCATCCTGTCCCGGAGACTTTATATCATCGCTTTATTGCTGGTCGTCATGGCACTCCATGGATGTGCGGGAATGAGACCCGTCGAGGTCGAAACCTTACCCTATCCCCTCCATCCACCGGAATCAATCGAACGCAATGAATTTTCCGTCACGAAAGATGAGGACGTTGTGGGCCGGTTGGTCATGATCCGGCTGGAAAAAGGGGACACCCTGCCGGATGTTGCCAGACATTTCAGCCTGGGGGTTAATGAAATGAGTCTGGCGAATCCCGGTGTCGATATCTGGTTGCCCGAAGCCGGGACTCAAGTTGTGTTGCCGCTGAACTTCATTTTACCGGATGTGCCCAGAAAAGGCATTGTGATCAATCTGGCTTCCATGAGACTCTTTCATTTCAAAGGAGATAAGAAGTCCTTCATGCTGTCAACCTATCCGGTCGGTATCGGCATGGAAGAAAAACCCACACCCATGGGGCAGGCGTATGTGGATCGCAAAGTCGTCCGTCCCACCTGGCATGTTCCAGCCTCCATTGCGGCGGCTCATCGTAAAAAAGGGGATATTCTGCCGTCGTCCGTTCCTCCGGGGCCTGATAATCCCCTGGGAGAATATGCGCTGTATTTAAGCAAGTCGAGCTATCTGATTCATGGAACGAATAAACCGGCCAGCATCGGCCTGAGGGCAACAAACGGCTGCATCAGACTCTATCCGGAGGACATCAAAAAATTATACGAAAAAACCCCGGTGAAAACCCCGGTGTCCATTATTTACCAGCCGTATCTCATCGGTCAGCGCAATGGTGTGGTTTATCTGGAAGTGCATGCACCCGTAGCGGAGCAGAAAGTCACCGATGTGAAGAAGGTATTTGCGAAATTAAAAGATATTGAAAAAAAATCAAAGCGTACGCTGGATTGGGAAAAAGTGGATAAGACCCTGGCCGAGGCACGGGGTATTCCCGTGGCCGTACTGGATATCCGTGGAGGCAGTGAAAAGGGGGAAGAGCAAATCATCGCGGTCCGTCATCCGGAAAAATTGTACGGCCGCCCGGAAATCCCGGAACTAAAGTTGGGTGCATGGTACATTCTGGCTGCCGAACTGCGTGATGCGACGGATGCGGCCAGGATGGCCGCCATGATCAACCACCAGGGTCCGCCGATCCCGGCAAGGGTTCTGGCCAAAAAAGACAGCTTCCGCGTCGTGGCCGGCCCATTCGAGAGTAACCGCAAGGCCAGGGAAGCGGCAAATCGCCTGAAATTTGATCTGGATATAGACGGCACGGTAATTGAACTGGGCAGCGATGAATAAGGCGATGCATGTTTTTTCGGTCGCAATCATGGAACAGGTGGTGTACACTCCCGGCGATTTGAATGGAACGAGGATGTTTCATTAAAAAAAGGCAGCAAACCTTTTCAGCGCGTGGGAAGGGAGCGGGAAGGTCAGGTGAAGAAAAGTCAAGGAACCTGACGCCCAAAATTATTCCCGATGCTGGAAATATTCGAAGTGCAGATTAGTGAGTCGTTATTAAGAAAAGGCATTTGAATGGAAAGGAGGTGAATGGAGCATGAAGAAGAGTTTTCTGATGATTTCATTAATGGTTGTTTTCGCTTTGGTTCTGGCGGGTTGTGCAACCACCGGCGACCTCGAAAAAGTGCAGGCTCAGGGACAGGAGAGCAATGCGAAGGCTGATCAGGCATTAAAGGCGTCGCAGGATGCCAATGCGAATGCGGCGAAGGCAGCCGACGCCGCAGCACGCGCCGAAGCAGCGTTGAAGGCGGCCGAAGAGAGAGCGCAGGCGGCTGAAGCGAAAGCGGCGGCGGCCGAGGAAAGGGCAACCAAGGCTGAATCTTCTTTCGAGAAATCGATGAGAAAGTAATTCGGTTTTAAGGGATTGTGCCCCGTATCTTT
>CAZTYA010000331.1:0-2871 GCA_964617255.1 uncultured Syntrophales bacterium | reverse complement strand
TCCAATATGGAGATTGATTTTTTTTAACACCAGGGTTTCTTCATAGGCGAAGCTGACATTACGCAGTTCGATGCTGTTCGTGATAGGCGTCAGCTTAATCGCGTCAGGGCTATTCCGTATCTCGGGAACAGCGTCGACTACGCTAAAAATACGAACCGCGGCGGCGATGCCCTGCTGTATCTCGTTGTTAAGATTTGTCAGGCGTTTGGCGGGTTCGTACATCATCAACAAGGCAGTAAGAAAAGAAAAGAACGTGCCCGGCGTCGTGCTTCCCCGGATAACCTGCAAACCTCCGTAAAACATAATCGCCGCCACACCGAATCCGGCCAGGAATTCCATCAGCGGGGTCGAAAGGGTCTTGATCATGACATTTTTGATTAGAAGACGAAAAAGCCTTTCGTTTTCCTTATCAAACCGTTTAGATTCATAAGATTCCATGCCGAAGGCCTTGACAATCCGGCTACCGGCAATGGTTTCCTGAAGCAGATCCGTCAGGCTGCCCATGGTTATCTGAGTCTTCGTCGATGTTTTCCTGACTTTTCTACCGATCAGCACGATCGGATAAATCGCCAGGGGAAAAATCGTCATGGCAATCAAGGCCAGTTTCCAATCCCGGTAAAAGACCACCCCGATCAGGGCAATGAGAGTAAAAGTATCCTTAAAAAGGCTGGTTACGGAATTCGATACGGTAATATAAATCACTGAAACATCATTGAGCACCCTGGAAATGAGCGTTCCTGTGGGGTTCTTTGTAAAAAAAGAGAGGGACTGAATCTGTATGTTCCGATAAAGTACGCTGCGCAGATCGGCAACAATCCGGTTGCCGATGTAGTTCATCAGAACATGCTGTCCGTAATTCGCCGCACCCTTAACAAGATAAACAATAATGACCGCCGCCGGAATCCAGTACAGACTGGTCTCTTTGCGGTTGAGAAAAATATCATCCAAGGCCGGTTTAACAAGAAAAGCCGCCGCCGCTGTTGACCCGCCGACAATGGCCATACAGACAGCCGCGAGTAAAAAACGGGGGATTTGCGACTTTGCAAGAATGAGAAGTCTTTTATAAACATCCATTTGTGATCCCTACACCAACATGGAACAAGCGAGCCGGGCCGTTCTCCGGGAAGCGCCCGCTTCACCGAGGCGTTTTCGTAGCGCTATCAGGTCTCGAATCATACGGTTCCGAACTTGCTGATCCTTAAGAATTAACGTTATTTCATCAGCCACCCGTTGCGGTGTAAAATCCTTCTGGATCAATTCGGGGACGATGGTGCGTCCCGCAATAATATTGGGAAGACCCGCATGCCTGATCCTGACGACCATTTTGCCCAAAAAATAAGTCAGCGGAGAAACCTTATAGACGATAACCATCGGTTTGACAAGGAGCGCCGTTTCGAGACTCGCCGTACCGGAGGCGACAACGGCAACATCCGACGCTGTAAGCACCTCGTGGGTCCTGCCGTTTACAAGACGGACCGTTATCCCCGCATGCGAAAAGAGGCCTCTGATCAAACCAGGAGGCACGGTATGGGCAACCGGCAGCACAAACTGGATCGCCGGGAACCGATCCGCTAAAATCTTCGCCGCTTGAACCATCACGGGCAGGATCCTGAGAACCTCCCCTTCCCGACTACCGGGAAGCAGCGCCACCGTTGTTTTATCCGCCTCCAGATCGAACTCATGTTTGATTTCATCAATGGTCTTTCGCAGTTCAATCTCTTCAAGAAGAGGATGGCCGACAAAGGTCGCCGGAACACCGGCCCTGCGGTAAATGTCTTCCTCAAAGGGAAAAATCAGGGCCATGTGGTCCACGGTGCGACGAATCGTTTTGACGCGACCTTTCCGCCAGGCCCATACTTTGGGGCTGATGTAATAAAGAACCTTAACCCCCCGTTTCTTTGCCGCTTTTGCCAGTTTCAGGTTGAAACCGGGATAATCGATGAGGATCAGCAGATGGGGGCGGTCCGCTTCCAGTATCCGCTTGAGCACAGCCATGACTCCCAGGATAAACTTCAAGCGCCCCAACACTTCAACCAATCCCATCACGGCCAAATCCGATACATTGGCCAACAGCGTAACCCCCGCCTGCTGCATTTTATGACCACCGACGCCACAAAAAGATACGTTCGGCATCATCGCCTTCATGGCCTGAACCAGATAGGCGCCATGCAGATCGCCGGAGGCTTCCCCGGCAACAATCATGACCTTGAAAACCCTGGAATCCGGCTGTAACGGAAATCCTGTTTCATCATCAGAAAACATGCGGCACGCTTCTATCTGGAGATCTATGGAAAGATTAGACAATAAAAGGTGGATCAGATCATTGGCTTATGATGTGAACATACCATGAAGCCGCCTGCCCCCATCAAAAACCTTCCTAACGGCACGTTCCTCTGCTCGATCCATCGATAAATTCAACAAACCGCCGAACTTCCGGATAGTCGGGGACCTCATTTAACACTTTTGCAACGGCGTCTTTTCTCAAAAGAGACATGCGAAACATGATCCGATAGGCGTGCTTTAAAGCTGCAATGGTTTCTTCGCTGAAACCCCGCCGACGCAACCCAACCTGATTCAAGCCGTAAAGTTTCGCATGATTCCCGGACGCCATGGTATACGGCGGCACATCCTTATTAACCGCCGACGCCCCACCAATAATACAATGGGCACCGATCCGTGTGAACTGGTGCACACCCGTCAAGCCGCCGACGATGGCGTAATCCTCCACATGGATATGACCCGCCAGATTGGCCGAATTGGCAAGGATAACATGATTGCCGAGTTTGCAGTTATGCGCCACATGGGAATAGGCCATCAGCAGATTGTAATCCCCAATGATCGTCACGCCGATATCGGAAACGGTCGCACGAT
>CAZTYA010000330.1:0-2874 GCA_964617255.1 uncultured Syntrophales bacterium | reverse complement strand
CACATGGCCTGTTTACATGAATATCAGTAACCAAAAAAAATATATCGAGGCTTAAGGGGATGTCAAAAGAAAATCAAATGACCAAATCGAGTGAAAGACGTCGCTATGAACGCTATATGGCGATGATTCAAACCAAAGTGGATGAAAAATCCCCCATTGAAATCAATGTGGATGGGGTAACCGTATATTTAGTGGACTTTGCCTTGGGCGGTTTGTATGTCCTGGCCGACAAACGCTTCACCCTGGGGGAAACGGTCACTCTTATCATCAGTTTGGGAAAAAAAGGAACCATTACGCTGCTGGGTACCGTGGTCCGGATAAACCCGGAACCGGATGACGAGCGCTGGGGTATTGCTATCGACTTGTCTCAGTATTACGGCATGAAATTTTCCAAGAAAGCTTAACTGCCCGTGTTTACCGGTCGCAAGAATCTCCGGATGCAAACAAAGCACCGGCCGGGTTTCGGCTTAAAAAGTCAACAAAGATCAAAAAGGTTCTATCTAATCTCTTCGTAGCGCCCTTTTTGAATCTTCGCCAGCATGTCCTTGGCCTTCGCCCCGTATTCGGACTGCGGCGCTTCCCGAACAACTTCCTGCAAGAGTTTCGAAGCTTCGCTATATTGCTTTTGCCGAACTTTTACCACGCCCAGCCAATATTTGGCCTCAGTATAGTCGGGCGCCTTAGCCAGCGCTTCGTTGAAGTGAGTCGCAGCGTCCGCATACTGCCCGAGGGCAAGATAGGACAGGCCCATATTCTTTTGCAGCGGAGGCAATAATGGCTCTGAGTCTCCCGTTTTGAAAGCTTGTTTATAACAGGCAATGGAGCCTTTATAATCCCCTTTTTTATAGAGAGCCCAGCCTTTGTTATAAAGAGACACGGCCGGCGTATCGTAGAGAATGTTTGCCAGGGCGCGATCGAACGATGCGATGGCCAAATCAAGCTGATTGCTTTCCAGATAAAGCGTCCCGATGTAATTGTGCGCTTCCGAATATTCCGGATTCAACCTGACCGCCTTCTGGAATTCCATCATGGCTTTATCGCGAGCCTCCTTTGCCAGGTAGGCGATACCGATATAGTAGTGCAAGACTGGATCATTCGGCGTCAGCTTTTCAGCCTCAAAAAATTCCCTTAAAGCGTCCGTATATTGACCCGATTTCAAAAAAGCTGCACCAATGGCCATGTGATCATTGGCTTTTTCCTGATTGGTGTTCACCGTGGCACAACCCAGGGTGAGAAAAATCATGATACCCATAATCACCATGCATGTTGTTCTATTTTTCATGTTGACCTCGATTGTTGTTTGCTGTCACCCACCAGTCGCTTTTATCCGTAAACCACCACTCCGCGGAATCGGTTTCCAGGATGGATTGAGCCACTTTTTTTGCCGTCTCTGTACACAACCGCTTCAGAACAAAACTTATCCATTCCTGGCTGTATTTATTGCCCAGATCGCCGTTTTCCTTCAACTGCAGAATCAGGGCCAGTTGATCGGCGTCATGGGCCAACCTCGATTCCAGAGAGGTTTTTTCGTTGAACTCATCGATGGCGCACTTGATATCCTGACCAAAAAAGAGGGTGTCGGTGAGTTCCTTGACCGCCTTTTTTTCATCCACGGTCACATATTTCTTGTTGACATAGTTCATGTCGCCTGTTCGCGCTTCCGGCAGGTCATGAACCAGGCACATTTTCATCACTTTCAGTTCATCCGCGTCGGTTTCCAGCTTGCACAGGGTATAACCGATAAAAATGGTTTGAAAAACATGTTCCGCCACAGATTCTCCGCCCGTTCCCAGGAATTGAAATCCTGTACGGGGCGTTTTCTTCAACATCCCCATCTCAAAAAGAAAATTAGCAATACTTTTCATACGATCCCTTTTTTCAGCATCGCGATTCTGTTGGCCATCATCTCAGATAACTTTTTGATCTGAATTTGCAGCGGTGCAACGCCTTCCGGTTTCATGGCGAGAATCCGATCCACCTGACCTTTCCAGAATTCCACATTTTCGATTTCGTTTTCCTTCATCTTCTTTTCAAACCGCAGCTGGATCTCTTTCATCAATGCTTTATCGTCGGGTATCGGTGACATTGGAGGATATTCCTTTCTTTCCTGTGATCAAATTCTCACGGCAGGATTTTTCTGACAGGACTCCAATAACCCATATTAACCATACTTTCAATCCTTTTGTATAGTTGGTGACTCCGCTCTCATCAGCAATACTTCCTTAACGAATGTCTAATTACTTTCGTCAAATGTGGATTTGTGATATTAAAAATCCGGTTTTTTTGATGACCAGCAAACTGATATGTTCATATGCATGTATATATTGTCTTAAAAAAATACCTCAGGTCTGTTCAGACGACTCCCTCAAGCATCAGTCATGCCTGGTGCGTGCTTGCGATTCTGTTTCTGCTGATAAACCTTGTCCCTCCCTGCGCCGGCGCCAAAGAAGATACAGCGCTGCTGTCTTTTCAGAAATTGCTCCCGGCGGAACAACTGGGCAAACCCTATGTCATCCGCGAAGGCGACACCCTATACGCGATCATCCGCAATAGATTGGGAATCCGCTCCGCCAAAGGCTTCAAAGAAGCGATGGAATTAATAAAAAAGCTCAACCCCAATCTTTCCGATCCGCGGAAATTGCGTCCCGGCCAATCGCTGATCCTGCCGGAAATGCAATTTGCACCGGGAAAAGACCCTTTCGGCGTCGAATCGGTATTCTATAAAGTCAAAAAAGGGGATTCCCTGGAAAAAATTCTCATGACTCAATTGAACGTCAAGCGAAGCCAAATGACAGCCATGCTGCATAATATTAAGGAAATGAATCCACGCCTAAGCGATGTGGATCGCATCGCCGTCAACCAGGTGCTTCGCCT
>CAZTYA010000329.1:0-2877 GCA_964617255.1 uncultured Syntrophales bacterium | reverse complement strand
TGAAAAGAAAGAAAACCGGACAGCGCCCGGACAAAGCAGCGCCTCAGAAACCGATGGGTCTGTCGCCCAATTCAGCCAGGAGGGCATAGCAAGCATTTCCGACAACCCCGCTTTCCTTGCCTCCCGGGATCTTGTCCCTTCCAGCGCCCCCGTCAAAGATCTGGACTCTCTTATCCGTCCCGTCCTGGTTAAGCTTTTCGGCGGCGCCAAACTGATCGAGGAAGTAAACAGTCCCGTAACGGAACGCGACGGGGAAGTGATCCTGAATTCGATGAAATATTCAGTAAAGCTTTTACTGGATGGTCCTGCCGGTGACGAACTGCATCAAGCGCTGAAGCAGGATGCTCATTTTTCAAGCACTCCCCGGCTTGGAGCTAAGCCCGTCCACGGGAGAAAAAAAGTTGCCATGTCCCTTTCCAAGAGTACTTCCCGGAGTGGCTATTCCTTGGTCCTCAGCCTGGACCTGGTTAACCAGTTCATCGAGATCCGGTCTTATAAACTGGGATCGAAGTACGACCGATTGATGTAGTATTTCTTAAAAGGAACAAACCTAAGGATGTCTGACTTCCAACTGGACGGTGAACTCCAGCCACTTGAGACCCGGGCATTGTCCGCTGGAAGCGGGGGCAAGTTCAAAATGCCCAATCGTCAGTTTGCCCCGGCCGAACCGGCTGATCCGCTCGACTTCTTCGGGGGTAACGGCCCGGGTTGCCTTGGGTCCGTCAATCGTTGTTCCCACTTCCGGTGAAAAGATGAACCGCCGGGGGTTTTCCGGACCGGCTTCGGCAGCGTAGGGAATGGCGCAATCAGGCAACGGATCGGCCAGTTGCCAGCCATCGATCTCCCGCGGATTGGGTGCAAAATGTAATGGTGGGGTCAGGCGCGCCAGATTTTCTTTCCGCCCCTTTTCATAAACCCTGATCTCCCAGCCTTGCGGCATCGGCTCCAGAACCAGTTCAAACCTGCCGCCAAACAGCCGCCGGTAAACCCGCCCGGATTCAATACGGCTGGAAAATGTTTCTTTGAACTCCGGGTAACCCAGGGATAGACGGAGATCGGCCAGGGATATTTCCCGCTTTTCAAGCTGCCTGCCGTCAACACGGCCGAAAGCATGGCCTTTAACCATTCTGAGCCAGTATTCCCCGCAGTGAGACAGCGCCCATCCCTGTGCGGGCTTGGCGCCGGGGCCGTTCAGGGCGAAAATCCACTCGGTTCCCACCGGGAAATCCTGCATGTCAGGCCGGCAATGCATCCCGTTCCCCATTTGAATTCGCAACCCCGAATCCAACAGCCCGCCCTTCAAAATTTCCAGCACCAGAACATCCATAAACGGCTGCATACCGTCGTGATGCCGCAGCACGCGTCCGTGAACGATTAGACGCGATTGAGGCGCCACCTTCAGAAACGGGCCCTCCCAGGCACAGGAACAACCAAGCCCCTCAGAAACCAGCAGGTACAGTAAACACCAGAGGGCAACCCCAAAGGACATGGCAGACTTAAGGCTTAGCGAAGCCCGGCAGATAAACATAATTCAGCGCCTCCAGATCTTTGGCAATGCAGACAATAAGTTTGTTGGCAGAGGCCAGCGCGGCGGCCAACTGCTCCCGATAGCGTCCGGCGGCCATAGTCTGGAGCCCCTTAGCCTGTTCTCTGTGGGCACATTCATAGGCTGCACGCAGGCGATGTGCCATGAACAGCTGCACAAACGGGCGCAGGGATGTTCCAGGATAACGTTCCAGCCATTGTTCGGCCAGTCTCACCTCCTCTAGGGGACCTTCACTCATTCCCTCCCATTCCACAAATTGAGGAACTTCCTGGGTAAACTTGGCCGCTTCGCCGGCCGCAACCGGCCCCAGAAGTACGATCATCTGCTCCTCCAGATTGCGCCGTTTTACCGTCAGTGCATCTTTCGCGCTTTTCGGGGCTTTCCAGTTCCATAAAGGAGACTGTAAAGACACGGCTTTGCGATAGGACTCAACACATTGCCGCCGTTCATTTTCAAAGAGATTTGGCTCCAATTCGCTGATCGGACGTACTCCAAACAGAACCACCTCCGACAGGGACGGCCCCGGCGGGGCATCGGTTCCGGCCTGTGCCATGCTGCAATTATCCCAGCACAAGACTGTCAGGCAGACAGTGAGTAACATGCCGACAACCCAAGCCCTCATATCATAGAGACAAATCCGTTTCATTACAGCATCTCCATATTGTTGATCTGAGCCGAAAGAATTTCCTTAATCATTTTAAACAATTGAGCTCGATAGTCATTAAAAATACTCCCCGGCACACAGGTTCGCAAACATTTTTTTCGCTCAGACAAACCAAAAGATCACCAAACGTTTCATTTGTTGACTTTTCCCGTTTCTCTTTTACAATGTCGCCAATGATGTTGTCTTGATGAACTCTCTTGCGTGTGTAATAAGCAATATAAAAGGAGACGGAAAAACATGACGATGGCTGAATATTTTGAAAACACCCAGGGTTACGGTGTCCTGTCCACGGCAGATAATAACGGCAGAGTCAACGCGGCCATGTACGCCCGGCCTCATTTCATCGACGAAAACACAGCAGTCTTTATCATGCTGGAGCGGTTGACTCACACCAATCTGCAGGAAAATCCTTACGCCGCCTATCTTTTTCTCGAAAAGGGCCCGGGCTACAGGGGAAAACGGCTCTATCTGAAGAAGATCCGGGAAGAGGAAAACGACGATCTGGTGAAAGACCTCTGCCGGCGTTGCGACTATTCCGCTCACCGCGAACAGTTGACCCGACATGTCGTATTCTTCCATGTGGAGAAAGTCCTGCCCCTGGCTGGGGCCGGGTAATGTGAAATGATCAAAATTTCATCTAGTCAAAAACTCTGCCGCACTAAAAACC
>CAZTYA010000328.1:0-2882 GCA_964617255.1 uncultured Syntrophales bacterium | reverse complement strand
ATGGCACGGAACTTTATTGCCCTGTTCCCGGACATGTAGGCAATTCGGTATTCAAAAACTGCCGCGATTTTCCGGATATTCTGGTCATGGCCCGCAAGATGATGAAAGGCGAACAAGGTGTTACGACCTATCAGTTTAATCGCATTCGCGGCGATACGGTAGAAACGATAATCAAACAAGCCGTTTATCTGCCCGTTAAACTGGGCAATACCTTCTGGTCTATCGTGGTTGCAACACCCGAAGACGAATTAATTGGTGAACTCACGGGTTTTCGTAACCGTCTCGTGCTGGTTGCCGTCCTTTTGTTCTTAATTGTCGGGGGACTTTTTTTCGTGATGTTTCGCAATCGAATGCTTGCCCGGGAAATCGTGCAGCGAAAAATGGCGGAAGAGGCAATCCTGGCAAAGACGAAGGAATTGGATCGCTACTTCACGGGCAGTCTTGATCTGCTGTGCATTGCAGATCATGAAGGCTATTTCCATAGGTTGAATCCCGAATGGGAGAAGACTCTGGGGTATCCCCTTTCGGAACTAATCGGAAAACGTTTTATCGATTTGGTTCATCCGGACGATCTGGAAGCGACAATGGATGCGGCCGGCCAATTGAAAAAGAATGAACAAATACAAAGTTTTGTGAACCGTTATCGCCATCGGAATGGGACGTATCGCTGGATCGAATGGCGATCTTATCCGGTTGAAAATCGCATTTACGCCGTCGCCCGGGACATTACGGTGCGCAAACAGATGGAAGACGAACTCAAGGTCTCCCAGGCTCGCCTGAAAGAAATTATTGAATTCCTGCCCGATGCAACGTTTGTCATCGACAAAGAGGGTCGGGTTACAGCGTGGAACCGCGCCATCGCCGAGATGACGGGAATCCGTGCCGAGGAGATCGTTGGTCAGGGCGATCATGCCTATACGGTACCGTTTTATGGTGAACGCAGACGCGCGCTGATCGATCTGCTGATGGAAGCGGATGAATTGTTTTTACAGGAGCACTATCAGGCCATATCCAAGACAGGCAATACCCTTTCCGCGGAAGGTTTTGTACCCGGCCTGAACAAGGGAGAGGGTGCGTATATATGGATTACGGCTACACGATTATGCCGAGACGACGGGGAGGTGATCGGCGCAATAGAATCGATTCGCGATATCAGTGACCGGAAGGCCATGGAAGTCGCGCTGCGGGATAGTGAATTGCGCTTTAAGGAATTGTCGGACCTGTTGCCGGAAGCGGTCTTTGAAACGGACATGGATCTGATCATTACCTTTGTCAACAAGAGGGCCGTCAGTCTGTTTGGATATACGGATCAGGACATCGAAAAGGGTATCCACGCGCTGAAAATGATCGTTCCCGAACAGCATGACCGGGCACGGGATATCATACGTCGGCGACTGGGCGGCGAATTCGAAGGTCCTGTTGAATACATGGCGGTCAAGCAGGATGGTATACGTTTTCCGGTCATCATCAATACGGTCCGTGTGATGCGCGATGGTGAACCAACGGGTCTGAGGGGCGTGATCATCGATATGACGGAGCGAAAACGGGCCGAAGAGCAGATTCGTCTACAGGCCATGGTGCTCGATCAGATACAAGATCTGATAACCATAACGGATTTGTCAGGTAACATCACCTACGTAAACGAATCTCAAACAAGGATGCTGGGTTATAAAAAGGAAGACCTGATCGGCAAAAACGTTTCCTATTCTGGAGAAGATGCGGACCAGGGTGCAACACAACAAGAAATTATCGAAAAAACGCGAACACAGGGCGTCTGGCGAGGCGATGTGATTAATTATCGTGCGGATGGCAGCGAAATCATCCTGGATTGCCGGACCCAACTGGTCTATGACGAGTCCGGGAAATCGATTGCCATGGCCGGATTCTCCACCGATATTACGGAAAAAAAGCGGCTGGAACGTGCGCTGGATGAAAACCGCCGGGACCTCCGCACGGCGGTGGACGCCACGGACGACATGATTGTCATGACGGATGCGGCCGGACATATCCTGCTATACAACCGGGTGTTTGGCGAACTTTACAGGAACGTCTCAGATAATTTGACCGGCCGAAATATATTTGAATTGCTTCCGGAAACGACAAAAGAAGAACGTTTGAGTCATTTTGAAGCGGCACGCGCGAAAGGGATTCCATTCTTTTTTGAGGATGAATCAGACGGCCGAAACTGGTCCAATGCCGCCTATCCCGTTATCGGCGAAAGCGGCGGCGTAACCCGGATGGTTCTATTTGGACGCGATATCACCGAGCGTAGAATATCCGAACAGCATCGCCGTGAACTGGAAGAACGCCTCCAGCGAGCGGAAAAGATGGAAGCGCTGGGACTCCTTTCCGGTGGGGTGGCCCATGACTTGAATAATGTCCTGGGCGTCATGGTCGGTTACTCGGAATTGCTGCTGAATCGTATTGAAGCGACGAGTCCTGCAAAATCCTATGCGGAAAAGATTTTACAAGCCAGTGAACGTGCCGCCGCCGTCATTCAGGATATGCTGACCTTGGCCCGAAGAGGCGTGCAAAACCGCCATACGTTGAATCTCAATACGCTGATCACTGATTTCTTGAAAGCACCGGAATTTCTGAACATCACGCGGCAGCATGCGGGGCTCAGGGTGAGGACGCAATTGGACGCCAAACCCTTGCACATTCTGGGTGCTCCGGTGCAACTGACCAAGACGGTCATGAATCTTATCGTCAATGCCGCGGAAGCGATGCCCCGGGGAGGGGTCGTTACGATCAGAACCGCCAATCAATACCTGGATCGTCCCGTTTCCGGCTATGATGAAATCAGCGAAGGCGATTATGTCGTACTGACCGTCAGTGATACCGGCGAGGGCATTTCACAGAACGATATCAAGCATATCTTT
>CAZTYA010000327.1:0-2887 GCA_964617255.1 uncultured Syntrophales bacterium | reverse complement strand
GGTCCTGCTTGCTCATCCCGACGCCGCCTCCTCTATCCCCGGCGCGCCGACTCTTTATCCATATACGGCCTCCCTAAGAGACTGTGTCAGAATGCACAATTTTCGTTTCTTGTCATTCTGAACGAAGTGAAGAATCTAATAAATACAGAAACATGAAAGAACAAGATTCTTCGGCTGACGCCTCAGAATAACATTGCAACACAGTCTCTAAATCCAGCCGCCTCTTCCTATCCCGCAAAAAACACAAATACCGGCACCTAAAACCGGTATTCGTCCCGCCGATCTCTCTACCCTAAACGCTTGTAAATCCCTGATGTTATAATAGGTTATGCGTCCCCCGAGCTACCGCCGTCGATTAACATATCCACATAAACCATGTCAAGGAAATATTAGGGAATTTTGCCGATTGGCGGGCCTTTTTTTGGTCCTGAAGGGGCTTTGGTTTTCCGGTTTTTTTGATGCGCCATAACGGCCATATTATCCCGGTGGATCACTTCATCGTAGTCCTTGTAACCAAGAATCTGGCTGATTTTTGACGATTTAAGGCCCATGATCCTGCGTATTTCCGAGGCGCTGTAATTAACGAGCCCCTTGGCGAAAGACGCGCCCTTAAGATCAATGCAAGTCACGGGATCACCGATCGTGAAGTCTCCCTCCACGTCAACGATGCCGGAGGGGAGCAGGCTTTTTCCCGACCCGATGATGGCGTTGCGCGCGCCTTCGTCAATGGTCAGTTTGCCCTGGGAGCGCAGCGTGAAGGCGATCCAGTATTTCCGGCTGTTTAGAGGTTCCCGGGCGGGAAGAAATAGGGTGCCGGTGTCTTTTCCTGCAAAGATATCCTTGAGAATTCCCGCTTTTTTCCCCTGGGCAATGATGTAGGGAATACCGAAGACCGTTACCTTTTTTGCCGCCAAAACCTTGCTTCGCATACCGCCGCTTCCTTCGGCGGTGCCTTCCGCGGAAGCGGCACCTTCGATTTCCTCTGTAATTTCATGAATGATGGGAATGCGTTTGGCATCCTTGGAAATGTTCGGGTTCCGGTCAAACAAACCCTCTGTCATCGTCAGGTTGATGACCAGTTCGGCTTCGATGGCATTGGCGATCATCGCCGCCAGATTATCGTTGTCGCCGAATTTGATTTCTTCGACGGCCACGGTGTCGTTTTCGTTGATGACGGGAATCACACCCCACTCGAGCAGCGTGGTCAGGGTATTGCGGATGTTGAGGAAGCGTTTCCGCTCCGTCAGGTCGCTCATGGTTAAGAGGATCTGGGCGACATGCATGCCGTGCTTGCCAAAAGAATTTGAATAGACCCGCATGAGTCGTCCCTGACCGATGGCTGCTGCGGCCTGTTTCTGGGGGATGCTCTTTAAGGGGCCGGTGATGCCCATGCGGTGTTTCCCGGAAGCGATGGCACCGGAAGTTACCAGGACGATGTGGTAGCCTTTTTTGATTAAATCGGACATTTCATCGACCAGTTGGTCGATGATCTGAATGTCCAGACCGTCTTTTCCCGTCAGGACGGCGCTGCCGATCTTGATAATGACTTTTTTTACGCCTTTTAAGGTTTCCGTATGAATATTCGACATGACTTATCCATCATTTTGTGGGGTATTTATCATTTTCACCAGAGTATCGATCACATGCGGAATTCCTTCTCCGGTTGCTGCAGAAAAAGCCAGTATTTCTATGCCCTTTTGTGCAAAAAAATCAATTTCTTTTTTCAGTCTGTCCCGGGTCATCGTTAAATCGATCTTGTTAATGGCCACAATCTGTGGTTTGTTCGCTACGGCGGTACCGAAGGAAGACAACTCCCGGTTAATTAGAACGTACTTGTCCCACCCCGATAACTCCGATGTGTCGGAAATGTCTATAATGTGCAGGAGTACACGGGTCCGCTCGATATGACGCAGAAAGCGGATCCCCATACCGGAACCCTGGTGTGCACCCTCGATCAGACCCGGGATGTCGGCAATGACAAAAGTGCGATAGGAACCATATGAGACGACCCCCAGATTGGGCGATAACGTGGTGAAAGGATAATCGGCGATTTTCGGTTTCGCCGCGGAGACTTTGGCGATGAACGTGGATTTGCCGACGTTAGGAAGACCGACCAGGCCGACATCGGCGATTAATTTCAACTCCAGATGGATCCGACGTTCTTCACCCGGCATGCCTTCTTGTGAAAACCGGGGGGTCTGATGGGTCGATGTTTTGAAGTGCGCGTTTCCCTTCCCACCGATGCCACCTTTGGCGACAATGTATTCCTGGCCGTCATGGGTGAAATCGACCAGAATTTCTCCGGTGTCGACATCTGATACAATGGTTCCAACCGGGACCGTGATGGCCACGTCCGGGGAATTCGCACCGGTTTTCAAACTTCCACGGCCGGATTCACCACGCCGGGCCACATGGCGTGGTTGATGCTTCAGGTCCAGAAGGGTGTGATGGGAAAAAGAGGCCCGCATCACGATATCTCCTCCCTTACCGCCGTCGCCGCCGTCCGGACCTCCACGCGGAACATATTTTTCCCGCCGGAAACTGACACAACCGCGGCCGCCATCTCCGGCCTTTACATAAATGTCTGCTTCGTCAATGAATTTCATCTGTGCACAAAATAAAAGAGGCACCCGGAAGTGCCTCTTACGTATGATGACTGGATTGTTTCGCCCACACACCCTGCCCCTGCAGGCGGACCGGAGTTAGACCTTTTTAACCTCTACCGCGGATTTTCCCTTGGCGTCCTCTTTCACCTCGAACTCAACCTGGTCTCCCTCTTTCAAGGTTCTGAAGCCCTCTGCAACGATGGAGCTGTGATGAACAAAAATGTCCCCCCCCGATTGACGGGAAATAAACCCGTACCCCTTTTTGTCGTTAAACCACTTGA
>CAZTYA010000326.1:1726-2903 GCA_964617255.1 uncultured Syntrophales bacterium | reverse complement strand
ATGATGCTGGTCCTGCTGACCCTGGGTCTTTTCTCTTATAAACGTTTACCCATCGACATGTTTCCCAATGTCGAGATGCCCGTTATTTCCATTGTCACGGAATATCCCGGAGCCTCTCCGGAAACGGTGGAAAGAGAGGTGTCCAAGCGGATCGAGGAGGCCGTCAATCCGATTTCCGGGGTAAAGCATGTGACGTCTGTATCCCGCGAAGGTGTTTCGACCGTCATTGTCGAGTTCCGCCTGGAAATCAAGATCAACGAAGCCTCTCAGGAGGCTCGCGCCAAGATCAACGCCGTCCGTGGGGATCTGCCGGAAGACATCGAAGAGCCCATCATCCAGAAACTGGATTTTTCCGCCATGCCGATCGTCAGCCTGGCGATCCGTTCCGGCGTCATGTCCCCTCGCGAACTGACGACCCTGGTTGAAAAACGGGTCAAAAAAAGAATCGAAAGCTTAAACGGCGTCGGTAAAGTCGATCTGGTGGGATCCCTGAAGCGGGAAGTCAATGTACTGCTTGATCCCGCACGGGTCGAAGCCCTGGGTATGGGCGTCAACGAAATTATCGGCGGCCTTCAGTCGGAAAATGTGAACACGCCGCTGGGACGTCTGCGCCGTGGCACGGAAGAGGTGCCTCTGCGCGTTTCCGGGAAGCCGGACTGGGTGGAACAGTTTCGCTCCATGGTGATTGCCCAGCGCCAGGGGCGTCCTGTTTATATCGCCGATGTTTCGGAGCTCCGGGACGGCATTGAAGAGCAGCGGACCCTCGCCCTGGTCAACGGCAGTCCGGCGGTGGCCCTGGAAGTGATGAAGCAGACCGGCGCCAATACGGTGGAAGTGGTCGACAGCGTCCGGAAGGAAATCGAACGGCTGAAGCAGGATCTGCCTACCGACGTGGAGATCCAGATGGTCCGGGACGGGTCCGTCGAAATCCGCGATTCGGTTCATGATGTCACGACGACGATGATCGTCGGCGGGCTTCTGACCATCCTGATCGTTTTCTGCTTTCTTAACTCGTGGCGTTCAACGGTCATTACGGGACTCACCCTGCCGATTTCGGTCATTTCCTCCTTCATTGTCATGAACTTCATGGGGATGTCACTCAACGTCATGACTCTTATGGCGTTGTCGCTGTCGATCGGCTGGGGTGTGCGCGGCAACTGGGGTCACGAATACGGCG
>CAZTYA010000326.1:0-1716 GCA_964617255.1 uncultured Syntrophales bacterium | reverse complement strand
TCTGGAGCGGGGGCAGAGTCATTTTACCGCCGCCCGGGAAGGAACGAATGAAATCGGCCTTGCCGTCATCACCACGGCTCTCGTGGTCATGTCGGTTTTTGTCCCCGTCGCCTTCATGAAGGGGATCGTCGGCCGCTTTTTTTCCAGTTTCGGCATTACCGTGGCGTTTGCGGTTCTTGTTTCGCTGTTTGTGTCCTTTACCCTGGATCCCATGCTTTCCTCCCGCTGGTTCGATCCCGATATCGCCCGTCAGGGGAAGAGAAATATTCTCTCCCGGACGCTTGATGCGTTCAATCGCTGGTTCGATCAGATGGCCGACCGGTACCGCTATCTGATCGCCTGGTCCCTGGATCACCGGCGACTGGTGCTGGGGATTGTCGCCGGAGCGTTTGTTGCCGGTATTGCCGCGTTCGGCGGCCTGGAAAAATCCTTCCTGCCGGACCAGGACCTTGCGGAATTCCAGATCAATTTTCAGACGGCCCCGGATGCGTCCATCGCGGAAACCGAGAATCGGGTGAAAGCGGTGCTGGCAATGCTGAAAACCTTTCCCGAAGTCAAGCACACCTACGCCAGTATCGGCGCCGGTGACGCGGGTACCGTCCGGGACGCCAAAGTCTATGTAAAACTGTCGGACAAGGGGGAGCGCGACCGTTCCCAGCAGGAAATCCAGCAGGCCGTGCGCAAACGCCTTCAGGATATTCCCGGGATCATTCCTGCGATTGTCGAAATCGGCCGTCCCACCGGAGAAAAACCACTCATGGTGAGTATCCGGGGAGAAGATGTGAAGCTTTTAAAAAAATACGCCGTCCAGTTGAAAGACGCCATGTACGGCATTCCCGGCATCGTCGATATCGAGGTGCCGCTGGAGTTGGATATCCCGGAATATAAAATGATCGTGGACCGCGAGCGTGCTGTGAACGCCGGGGTGACAACCGGCGACATCGCCCGGACGGTGGGTGTGCTGGTCGGCGGCAAGGCGGTCTCCACATACGAAGACGAGGATGGTGACGCCGTTGATGTTCGTCTCCGTATGCCCGAAACACAGCGCCAGGCTTTGAGCCAGGTCGAGAACATACGCCTGGCCGTCTATCAGCAGAATGGCGAGAAGGTGCTTGTTCCTCTGAGCAGCCTGGTTGAACACAAGGTCAGCACGACGCCTTCGGAGATCGACCGACGGGACCTGGTTCGTCAGGTTGTCCTGTCCGCCAATCTCGACCGCCTGGCTCTGGGAACGGCTGTCGAAAAAATCAAGGAGGCGGCGGCGAAAATCGAAATGCTTCCCGGTTACCGGGTCATCTTTGCCGGTGAGGCGGAGGAGATGGGGGAAGCGTTCGGGTACATGGCGGAAGCGCTTCTGATGGCGATCATTTTCGTTTATCTGGTCCTGGCCGCTTTGTTTGAATCCTTCATTGATCCGATCGCCATCATGGTATCCCTGCCGCTGGCCATTTTCGGCATGGCGGGAATGCTTCTGTTGACCGACGACACAATCAACATCATGTCCCTGATCGGTCTGATCATGCTCATGGGGCTGGTGTCGAAAAATGCGATTTTGCTGATCAGCTTTGCCAAGGACATGATCCGTCAGGGGACGGACCGCCGGGAAGCCCTCATTGCGGCAGGTCGGATCCGGCTCCGTCCGATCATGATGACGACATTGGCCATGATCTTTGGCATGCTGCCCGTGGCCCTCGGCATCGGTAAAGGTGCGGAAAT
>CAZTYA010000325.1:0-2904 GCA_964617255.1 uncultured Syntrophales bacterium | reverse complement strand
TGATGGACAAGGCAAAGCAGATAAACTGGTAGGTCTTCTCATCGATCATCCGTTTCTGCCGGTACAGTTCGTCCATCTCGTCCAGCATGCCTGCAAACTCCGGAAAAAATTCGGCCAACATTCTCATTTGGTATTCATCTCCTCCTTCATCGTGTTTTTCCGTAGTCGGGGCTATTTTCCCCGCCAGACGGTTAAAAAATGCAACCTTTTGAAATTATTTCCCCAACCAGCTTTTTATGTCTTCCTTCTTGGGGATCTTGCCCACGATCTTTACCTCTCCGTCGACGACAACAGCCGGGGTTAGCATCACCCCGTACTTGGTGATACTTTTGATATCGGCGACCTTTTCCACCTGTGCGACCACGCCGGTTTCATCTAATACTTCCCGAACGAGTTTCTCCGTTTGCTGGCACTTGGCGCACCCCGTGCCCAAAATTTTAATATCCATCATGCTCTCCTTCCTTATTATATATGTGACAAAACGGTTTTCCTTAGCCCATGATCCAGCCAAAGATCATCCCGGCTGCGGTAGACAGGACAATAATGATGGCACAGAAGACAGCCGTCTTTTTCAGACCCATCACGCTGCCTATAACGATCATGCTGGGAAGCGACAGGGCCGGTCCCGCCAACAGGAGGGCCAGCGCCGGTCCCTGGCCCATCCCGGTGCCGAGCAGCCCCTGGAGGATCGGCACCTCCGTCAGGGTGGCGAAATACATGAAGGCCCCGGCGACCGAGGCGAAGAGATTCGCCCAGAGGGAGTTGCCGCCCACCAGTACCTGAATGTAGGACTCCGGGATCAGGGCGGGATAGCCGGGACGCCCCAGGAGGAAGCCCGCGACCAGAACGCCGCCGACGAGGAGGGGAAAAATCTGCTTCATAAACCACCAGGTGGCATTGACCCAGTTTTTCAGTTCTTCCCGGCTGAACCATGATTTGAGAATCACGCCCAGAAGAATGAATAAAGCGATGACGATGTACCATTTTATGGAAAAGATGAAAGGCCAGAGACCCGTCGCATCGGGGGCCGGTTTGGCCCAGGCGGCAAAAATCAGGATCAGGACCATGGTCAGCATGTAAACGGTGTCCTGCCAGAGACGACGGGAGCGGTCCTCTTCGTCGGGGAGGACAAACGAACCATTGGTGCGATCGGCGTCATCCTTGCGAAAGATCAGGGCCATCAGCAGACCGGTTATCACGGCAAAGGAGACCGCGCCAACGGCCCGGGCGACACCCAGTTGCCATCCCAGGACCCGGCCGGTTAGAATGATGGCCAGAACGTTAATGGCCGGGCCGGAATAAAGAAACGCCGTGGCGGGCCCGATACCTGCACCCCGGGTATAAATTCCGGCAAAAAGCGGCAGCACCGTACAGGAGCAGACGGCTAGGATTGTTCCGGATACTGAGGCGACGGAGTAAGATAGAATTCTATTTGCCTGGGCGCCGAAATATTTGAGTACCGACGCCTGGGAGACAAAGACCGAAATCGCCCCGGCAATAAAAAAGGCCGGAATGAGACAGGTTAAGACGTGCAGCCGAGCGTAGTCCTGAAGCATTAGAAAAGCTTCCAGACCGGCCTGACGGACCGTCGGGTGATTCCAGGGAATGTAATAGGCCCCCAGAAAAACCGCGATGATGATTCCCAATTTAGTACGTTCTTTCATTACAATGATAACTCCTCTATATAGTTTCTCAGCGATATATGAATCCGGCTATTTCTTGCAGAGCTCCTCTCTGTTCAACAGGGGTAGGATTGTTTCAAGCTTTTTGATGTCCGGATCGTCTCTGAGCCAGTGACGGAGATTGCCTAGGAGTGTTGCCGCATAGGGGGTTTTGCGGCCGTCGCCCAGGGCGTAATTAACCCACAGCCCTTCTTTCACGCAGGTGACAAGTCCCGCATCTTCGAGTATTTTCATGTGTTTGGACACGGTGGGCTGGGCAATGTTCAGCGCCGCCTGGATTTCGCAGACGCACATCACCCGATGCTGCAGCATTTTAATTACCTTGATCCGGTTCGGATCCGAAAGTGCCTTCATAACCTTGATGAATTCTTCCATAGGATTCATCCTTATATTCATTTTTTGGAATATATGTGGCCGTTTCCCTGTAAAGTCAAGCTTTATTTTTCATGCCCGGAACTGGCTGTTCTTGCATGAATTTTTGAAAAATCTGTGCTATATATGCTCAAAATTATACGGCTGATGATATTACCTGCTGTGAATACGGCGGCGATAGGAGTTCGTTCATGGAAAAGAAACGTAAGGTCCTTTTTATCTGTGTGCACAACAGCGCCCGGAGTCAGATGGCGGAGGCGTGGCTAAAGCACTTGGCCGGCGGCCGGTTTGAAGTCTACAGCGCCGGGATCGAACCCGGAGAATTGAATCCGGTGGTGGTGACGGCCATGGCGGAAGTCGGGATCGATATTTCCGGTAACAAAACGAAGAGCATTGCCGAACTGCTCGCTATCGGCCATCATTTCGATTATGCCATCACGGTTTGCGACGACGCCCAGGCGGAGGCCTGCCCGATTTTCCCAGGCGCCGTTCAGCGTGAACATTGGAGTATTCCCGACCCGCATACCGTTCTGGGTACGGACGCAGAAAAACTGGCTTTTGTGCGGAAAATCCGGGAGCAGATAAGACAACGCGTCTTTGAATGGAGTCAGCGGCAAAATTCGAACACGGACCAGGGCACTGTTAGCCCTTAAGATGATTCGGGAATCGGACATGGACAGCAAACTGACCTACGAAGAATTGATGATTAAAAACAAAGCACTGGAGCAAGAGGCCCTCCGGTGCCGCCAGGTGGAAAAAGTGCTCCTGAGCAAAGAAGGTCAGTACCGGAAAATCTTCAACTCCGCCATGGACGGACTCCTGATCTTCGACCGGAAGGGACGCATCGTCG
>CAZTYA010000324.1:0-2905 GCA_964617255.1 uncultured Syntrophales bacterium | reverse complement strand
TCAAATTCATTTTTCGCGTGTTGGTTTCGCAACATATGTAGTCCTTATGACTGAAACTATAGGAAAAAAAAGCAATCATGTCAAATGCCTGATGCACCATGGATTGTGAAAAATACTTCAACAGATAAAACCTGTGCATACGCGCCGCCACGGCCTTTAGTATTATAATCTTGCATGAAAAGATCATGCCAGATAAGAACTCATTTCTACAAAAAATTCTGCATATAAACGATATTGAAGGGGATGTTGTTTTTCCGGCCTACATTGCGGAAGCAGCCGCATTCGAGGAATCCCCTGCTTTGGTGAAAGTGAAGACTTGGTTCGTTAAGTGAAGAGATGCTCGCCAAAATTGTGACAATCCCCTTTTCTCTTGCTTTTTGACAAAGGTAGTCAAGCATCATGGTTCCGATTCCTTTCCCGGTCCATTCAGGTTTGATGAAGTAAGTGATTTCAGCAGTTCCCGAAAAAACGGGGAAAGGATTGTAGGCATGGAGGAGTCCGAAACCGACCATGATTTCCTGTCCGTTCTTTGCCGTGACAGTGGGGAATCCTTTACATTTGTTCAGGATTAATTCGAAGGAGTCGTAAGGAAGCGGTTGATCCGGAAAGGCAGCGAAGCTTGTTTCGATGTAGTGATTAAAAATATCGATGATCTCTTTCCGGTCTGCCATGGACACAGGGGTCAGTCGTACGGTCATCGGCATGTCCAACGCAGCGGATCTTTGACCGACACCTGAGTTTGAGATGCCGTCATTTTCTTTCGCCCTCTCCTGTGGGTTCATGGCCGGTGCCGATCGTGATCCACTCCACTTTATCGTTTAAGTGCGCAAATATAGGTTTCTCATTTCTCAGGATATCAACATAACCGGGCAACCGCGATATGGGAATATAGATCGCCCCCGTTTTTTTCTCCGCGTCGTAAACCCCTTTCGGTTGGCCCTCATTCTCTGCAACAAAATTGATCATCAGCTTATAATTGTCCCCGTAGCAACCGATGATGGCGCAGACCTTGACATCTCTGCAACTTTCGATAGACGCCATATCCGCTCCCATCGTAATCTGATAATTTTTAACTTCAAATCTGACTGATTTCATAGTACCTCCTGTTACTGAATGTTGAATAAGAATGCGTGATATTTTGATCTGCGCTCCCTGAGGTCTGTCGCCTGCAAAATAAACGGATTGCCCACATATATTTTTGTATGCACATCCGGTGATTTTACGACAGAGCCGCCAATTTCAAGTCAATTTACACTGTAAAATACCTGGGAGTCAATGCGAAGCTTATGATGAAGTACAGCCCAAAGGCGTTTTTTTTGCCTAAAGGGGGATCAAGAAAGCAAATTATGTTTGAATTTTGTTATGATGCAAGGGGAGAAAGCCACTGGGGGCAACAACACAAGCGCATCCCTCTGAATGAAGCTGTGATTCCCCCGGGATTGAACCGCGTTATTTCCGGCGATCTTCGACTCTCCGTTCTGAGCGACGACCGGTTCATTTTTTCTTGGGCAGGCAATCTTCAAGCCAAAGGCAATTTGACTCGTCGCAGACATCCCTGGTTCCGAAGCAGGGCGTAAAACCTTCCCTGGCTTGAATATCCTGGATGATTTCCTTCTTCGTTCTGCCAACGCGGGTACTGACCTCCCACTTCCGGGCAATCGCTTTTACATCCGCCATTTTCATTGTTTTTCTCCTTTCCTGAATGCCATAAATCCGACGATTTCTTGTTCTTCTATTGACGATATCTATTTTACCTGTTGAGGTAAAGTTTATTGATGATCACGTCTTCCTTCAGCCCTTTTGACAGCAGATAGGCAGCCGCCATGGTTTTTGTTCTTTTATTGCCGTGCATGCAATGAACCAGGACTTTTTCCCTGGGGTCTCGATTTTCGACGAGCTTGAGAAAGGTGCTGACCTGATGATTGGTGGGGAAGCCTCGCTCGGAAACGGGAATATTAAATCGCCTATAGCCGATTGCAGAAATTTTGAGCGGATTATAACGAGGCGGTTGTTCCGCCTCATGCAGCAGGGAAATGACAATCCGAAAATTGTCTTGGTAGAGGTTTTTTAAAACATCGTCCGTAGGACAACTGCCGGCCAGAATGAAAGGTTCATCAATCCACCAGGTGTTCATAAGAAAGTCACCCCCTCTTTCGCGGAAATTGAAATAAATAGCCTGAACCTTGACGCCGGGAGATCAACTACTCATGGTGTATGACTCTATGATGAAGAGCAAAAATCTTTTCTGATTGTACTCAGGGATTGTCAAAAATCAACAAGAATGATGGGTGAGGGTATGTTTCTGATTAAAAAAACAGGTTTCCGCTGTATTACAGCGGAAACCTGTGAGGCAATAAACTGTTTAGAATTTGAACTGTAACTGCCAGCGCAGGAAAATCGAATCTTCAGCATCGTCGCCATAAAAATCGCCAGGTGCGAAGTATTCAGCTTGGAGATAGCCGTCAAGCTGTTTCGTGAAGGCATGGCTAAGCATTAAAGTCCCGACATGTCCCCTGTCTTTAGAGTCATTGGAATACATCGGCGCATACGTTCCGGTTACATTCGTATTCTCATCGGCTCTTAAAAATTGATAGGAAAGAGCAAGATTTGTTGAAGAGGCAAGGGCCAGTTTCAACCCAAGCTTGTAAAGGTGGAGGTTCGTCCAGTAACCAGGTATTGCGCCGCCATCGCTCAGCGTTTCCGGCACAAGCGTATAAGCAAAAATCTCATTCCACATGGGGGCACGGGAGAACAGAGGATTCCATCCATCTTGTTTTGAGCTGGAGCTTTGTTTGTCGCCCGACAGATAAACACAGCCCAATTCCCATTCCGGCTTGAAGATAACATTATCATATTTCTGTCCGATAAAAATATAACCACCGTTTCCTTCTCGGTCTCTGCCATC
>CAZTYA010000323.1:0-2923 GCA_964617255.1 uncultured Syntrophales bacterium | reverse complement strand
GTACCGGTCCGCTATCGGATCCCAGAAGTCGACGGCGGCACCGCCCAGGGGATCGATGCCGATCTTCAGGCCTGCTTTGGCGATTGCATCCATATCAACAACGTGAATAAGATCGTCAACATAAGGACTTACATAATTATATTCATTAAACAGATGAGATATTAAGGCTTTCTCCAGGGGAATTCTTCGGATATGATTGCTGCCTTCCGCGATAAAATTGTTGGCCATTTTTTCGATGATTTTCGTCGTGCCGGTGTCGGCCGGTCCCCCATGGGGCGGGTTGTACTTGAAGCCGCCGTCTTCCGGCGGATTATGGGAGGGCGTGATGACAACGCCGTCGGCCAGGCCCGTTTTTCTTCCCCGGTTATAGGTCAAAATGGCGTGGGAAATGACCGGCGTCGGGGTATAGCGTAAGCCATGCTGAACCATTAAGGTTACGCCGTTGGCGATAAAGACCTCGATTGCGGTGGCCAAGGCCGGTTCGGACAGGGCGTGCGTATCCATCCCCATAAACAGCGGCCCGTCAATTCCCTTTTCTTTCCTATGTTCGCAGATGGCCTGGCAGATGGTCAGAATATGCATTTCGTTAAAGCTGTTTTTGAATGAAGAACCGCGGTGTCCGGACGTGCCGAAGGCAACCCGCTGTGCCGGATCGGCAGGATCTGGTTTATTGGTGTAATAGGCGGAAATCAGTCGCGGTATGTTGGCCAGAAGTTCTCTCGGCGCCGGCTTTCCGGCCAGGGCATGAATGCTCATGGTTCTTTCCTCTTTTCGCAGGTGTTTCTTATATTCACCACGATAGTCATTTTCTATAAATAATGGATATCAATGGGAGAATCCGTTACGCGTTCCAGACCATTTTTCCTCACAATGAAATCGACTTCGATGCCGATGGCCCCTTCTCCGGGAAAGATAAATTTCGGCTCATAAGCGAAGACCATCCCCTCCTGAAGGACCGTATGATGCCTGGCTGTAATGACCGGCCATTCATTGATTTCCAGACCAAGCCCATGACCGATAAAGCTGACTTTCCCTTTTCCATATCCCATGAAGTGATCTTCAAGATGTGCGCGCCTGGCCAGTCGCAGGGCGCGCCCATAAATTTCCGTCGCATCCACCCCTACCCGTCCGAATGCAGCCGCGTCATCGATGATCTCCCTGGCTGTATCATAGCCTTTTTTAAATATTTCCTTCAAGGTACCGATCACATAGACGCGGGTTTCGTCCGTGATATAACCGTTATAGCCGCCGCCGTAATCGATCAGAATGGGCATGTCCTGCTGCAAAACCTGGATCGAGGGACCCTGGGCAATGGCGTGGGTCACGCCAAATCCTGAAATCGGCACATCGCATCCTGAAAAAATCGTTCCCGAATAGCCGTGAGTAATGTAGATATTCAGCATCTCCTGGTTAAGCCCGCGCATACGAAGAAAGCCCTGATGTCCGAGCATTCGTCCTTCCGCTTCCAGCATGGCGGCAATATCCACTTCCTTGGCATTGGCACGGACAATTTCCCCGGCCTTGGCAAAAACCTGTGAAACGATCCGGCCGGAATGCCGAATCTGATCGATTTCAAATGCGCTTTTGACCATTCTCAATTGTCTGACAGTCGGAGAGATATCAACGATGTTGTCCATGCCTAGCAGTGTTTTCCATTTCTCAAAAACCAGAACGGGTAGCACATCCAGTTCCATACCGCATATATTTCGCTTATTTAGCTTTTCATGGAGTATCTCCCGGGCGTCCCGGTTATTCCGGATGGGCGTCATTTTCAGGGGCGTTTCTATGGATGCCCGCTCCATATTTTTTTCGACCATATAGACGGGTTCACCGTCCGCGGGAATAAAGAGAACGCCCCTTTGGATACTTCCGGTAAAATAAAAAAGCCCCACATTATGCAGAATTATGGAAAAAGAAATGCCCTGCCTGGCCATTTCCGCTTGCAGATGACGGATGCGGTTTTCGATGTCTTTACGGGGAGTCAGGTCACAAGTGTTTAATTTATTGTACATGTGTCGTTCCAAGGGTGGTTTTTTCAATGAAAATCCGATTCCATTGAAAGCACTTATAGCAGAAAAGGTGGAAATTTGGGAGCATGGGGATGTGATTAAATAAGCAATCGCTCAATAATCCTTCACGGCTCAAAAATGACTTTCGTACCGACAGGCACCAGGCGGGCCAAGGCCATTCCCTCTTCGTTGTACATACGGACGCAACCGCCGGTGACACGTTTGCCGATCTTACTTTTGTCGTTGTTGCCATGGATGCGGTAAAAACAGCCCCTCGCCGTGCAGTGGGAGAGATGAATCTTGAACGCGCCCATGAAATTCAGGGGATGTTTCGGCGGAACAACGGCCGGCAGGTCGATGCCTTTTTCCTTGAATGTCGCCCGGGTAACCGGCGGCGGATACCAGGGCGGGTTGAACTCGATTTTCGTGATCCGCCCTGCTCCCATCGGCTGGGGGTCAAGTCCCTTGAAGGCCGTCGCGACATCGTACTCCTTGAGCAGTTTTATTGTATCTTCACCGTTCTTTTCATAAAGATACAGTTTTCTGTCGGCGACGCGGATGACAATCTGATAGGTGGAGTTGGGGGATGAATTTCCGATCTTCTCCTCTGAACATGCTGCATCTTTGATATTCGGTAGAAACAGAACAAAAGAGGCAATAAAGAAAAAAAGAATGCAGGGATGCAATTTACTGCCGTTTAATAAGTCCCGCACTCGAGAAGAGATTGAAAAGAATCCTTGCACCGTATTCATGATCTTTTTCTTTTCTCCTGAAAAAGTTGGCAGACCAAACCGGAATGGTCGTACATCTCTTTTGCAGGCATGTCTTTTGACTTAAAACCGGCCGCCCTGCAACCATAGGGGAAATCGCGATCATGGGTTATCCAGAAATGAACACAGGCAAAACAGTCCTTT
>CAZTYA010000322.1:0-2926 GCA_964617255.1 uncultured Syntrophales bacterium | reverse complement strand
CTGGTCAAAGGCGCCATTTACGATTTCAAAACCGCCCAGATCAGCAGCACCAATGTAGACCGTGGTTTAATTAAGAAACTGACCGGCGGCGCCGTAAAGGTTTCCTTGGCGGAAAAATCCGCCCGTGCGATCGCGAAAGCAACATTGAAAGGCAAGGCAACCTACTCGGCCCGCGTCGGAACACGCTTGCGTGTTAAGCGGATGGGCGGAAATGTCATGCATGGCAAACTGCGGGTGACCATCTACGACATCGCCTACATGGGACGGATGGCAACCCTGGGGGCATCGGGCGGACACGCCCTGCTGCGAGCGGAACTGTATGGGGATCAGGGCAACATCTACCAGCAGAGCACGATTCTCGACAAGACCGTTTTCATTGCCGGTACCGAAACACCTCAGCAGGCGAATATTTCCAAAACTTTCGAGTTCTGGGTCTACTACGCCGACAAGGATATCGATGTTTCGCTTTTTCTCCAGCTGAAAGCCGGGATCACCACGGTGCTCGACGTGGTCACGGGCAATTCGGAGGTGGATTTTTATAATTCCGGACGAGGCGTCAGCTACGGTGGGGTCAAGGTGGAAGTGCTGGAGGCGGTGCCTGTCGGCTCGGGACCCGGTAGACCTAAGTAAAGCCCTATGCCGTTTCTGCAACTCATTGATATGACTCTGCACTATGAAGTATCGGGTCGTGGAGAACCACTTGTGTTCATCCACGGCCTGGGTTCCAGCGGTCGGGACTGGCAGCCCCAGATCGATTTTTTCTCCCGTTTTTACCGGGTCATCGTTTTCGACATCCGGGGGCACGGCCAATCGAGCCGTCCCCCAGGTCCTTACAGCATCAAGCTTTTCGCCGCCGATACGGCGAAGCTGATCGAAGCCCTGACGGAATCACCCGTACATGTCGTGGGGCTCTCCCTGGGCGGCATGATTGCCTTCCAACTTGCCGTGGATCATCCGCACCTTATGAAAAGCATGACCGTTGTTAATGTCGGCCCCCAGGTAAAACTGAAATCGCCAAGGCTCATTGCAAAAATGCTTCAGCGTTTCATGATCATACGATTTCTGGGTATGCGAAAAATGGGTGAAAGCCTTGCCCGAGATCTTTTTCCGGCGATGGAACAGACATCGATTCGGGAAACGTTTATCGAACGCTGGGCGGAAAACGACAAACGGGCATACCTGGCCTCAATGAAGGCCATCATGGGATGGAGTGTAGCGGATCGGATCGCCGGTGTAACCATCCCGACATTGGTTATTGCCTCCGATCTCGACTACACACCGGTCGCATTCAAGGAAGCGTTTGTCACCCGGATGCCCCAGGCAAAGTTGACGGTCATTCCAAACGCCCATCATGCAGTCCCCATTGAACGGCCCGAAATATTCAACACCGTCGTGGCATCTTTTCTCGAGGCTCAGCATCCGTTTTTTGTTGAAAAATGAGTTCCTGACCATTTTTCATTGATAAATATCAGCGTCCCTATCAAGTTTTGGGCGGATCCGTCCGAATATAAAACATGAACAGTAAGCTAGAACAAATCAGGCGTGATTACGCGCAATGACTTTTTCGGGGGATGGTGCAATGGAAAAGACAAAAACCTGTCAGCAAAACAGTGGCCCACCCGGCAGCGAAATTTCCGGTAACCGACGATCGGAAAAGATAAAGGAATTTTCATATGTTATTATTTTACTGAGCCTTCTTACATTCATCGCTGTTTTTTGGGGCTGTCCGGCTGTGTCTTTTTCCGGTGACCTTTATCGTTGGGTCGACGAAGAGGGGGTGTCTCATTATTCCGATGAACCGCCGACCCCATCATCAACAAAAGGCCAAAACATCCCTTTTCGGACCATCAAACAACCATCTTCCAATCAGGATTTTAAAGAATATATCATCCCTTTCGAACCGATCGGTCAGGGGATGCTGGTCCATGTCATGATCAACAACTACATCCCCGCCAAAATGCTCGTCGATACGGGGGCGACCGCCATAAAAATCAATGTAAAATTATTGAATCAACTCAATCAGGATATTCCGGAAGACCGGCGACGGGGTTATGTGTCCACAGCAGGCGGCATGAAGGTGGCGGAAGAGGTTTTCATTGATAAAATCGACGTGGGCGGCGCCGTCAAGGAAAACGTCCGGGCGTTTTTCATGCATGAATCTTACGATGACACCCATTTTGACGGACTTCTCGGCATGAGTTTCCTCTCCGATTTTCAGATGACCGTGGATTATAAAAACAACCAGATTCATCTGAAGCGTTGACGAATCATTGCGAAATTATACAACTGCCGGTTTTGAATAATGAGTCATGTATTGATTTTACGATGCCTGCATCCGGACCTCGTTGATCATCCCGCTAAACACAACCCATTTTCCTGACCATCAACCGGCATTTCCTGCAAAATTTGGCTTGTAATCCAACCCGAATGGGTGGAAAATTGCGCCTGTAATTTGAGTCCCAATTCTGAAGATTAATTATCAAAGGAGGTCCGCAATGAATGACAGATCAATGGTCGCGTTATTTTCCAAAAGATGCCTGGTCTTGATGGTCGGATTGATCGCGTTTTTTCTCGTGATGCCGATGGCCTTTGCCGCCTGGGACGGTCCGACAAACCGCTACAATCCGGATGGGACGGGTCAGGTGGTCGGCTACGACACATCCGACTGCACAGGAGCCAATTACATTATTCTTTATCACGGCACAACCTACAAGAACCTGACAAACTGGCACGGCGGATCGGACGGGCGTAATTTCAACGACCGGATATCCTGCATCATCGTCGGCCCCAACACAAAGTTCGAGTACTGGCAGCACAAGGATTATAAAGGAAAATACGGCAGCTTCAATAACACGAGCGATCAGATCGACACCAAGGTCATCGACGGCTGGTGGGACAACAGCATGAGTTCCGTCAAGGTCTGGAA
>CAZTYA010000321.1:0-2941 GCA_964617255.1 uncultured Syntrophales bacterium | reverse complement strand
TCATGGGCGATCTTTCTGAGGATACGCACCGCATCCCCCGAATGCCATTTTTCCAGCGAGGTGCCGTCAAAGGCATTACGTCCCGACATATCCTGAAAAATGATCATAAATTTCCGATTCTCGAGATGCGTCAACCGTACATTCAAGCACAAGCGGTTGCCGCCCCGCCCATGTACGGCAACGCTTTCTTCATGAATGCTGCCTGCTTCACCGGACTTCATGAATATGTTGATGCGATTGATTTTATCTCCCAGTTCGGAATCGCCGGGGAAGACCTTCTCACACATGGCGATCATAAAGGCCTTGAGATCTGACCAGTGGTGGATGTCGGGGGAAAACATTTTCTTCAGCGCCGGATTCACGTACGCCACTTCCCCCTGGCCCTCCAAAAGGGCAATCCCGGATGTAAGATTGTCACAGACCAGCCGGAACTGAGGATCCTGGTTATTGGGTGTTTTCTGTTTTGTCGCACTCATACGATACCGTATTCCTTTACTACGCCGGAAGGCGTGCATAATCAACGCCTCCCGGGCAGGCAAACAGTCAGTTAAAAATCCTTAAAATCATCCTCGAAAGGGATCACCTGATCCGGACGGACGACCGTCCCCTTATGGCCCGACAGGGCTTTCATATTCATTGTTTTGGGTTTCACGGCCAGCATCTTTGAGGATCCAGAGGCTTTCCCCCCTTTCTTTCGCAGTCCCGAAGGCATAGCATGACTATCGATGCTGTTGCCCCCTCCACCCACAACGGACATGAGATCTGCCACATAGACCTTCATCTGCTCGGCCTGGGCGTTCAACTCTTCCGACGCACTGGCGGATTCTTCCGCGTTGGCCGCCGTCTGCTGCGTCACCTTATCCATTTCCGTCACGGCGATATTGATCTGGGAAATGCCGTGGGCCTGCTCCTGGGAGGCTGCCGCTATCTCGCCCGCCAGATCGGTCACTTTTCGTGCGATCTGTGCGTTTTTATCCATTGCCTCGTTCACCTGATCGAAGGTTGAGGTGGCCTCCTTGATCCGCGTCGTCGAATTGGAAATCAGATCCTGGGTGTTCTTGGCCGCCTCCGTGGCCCTCATGGCCAGATTTCTCACCTCGTCGGCCACCACGGCAAATCCGGCACCGGCTTCACCGGCACGGGCGGCTTCCACCGCGGCATTCAATGCCAGCAGATTGGTCTGGAAGGCGATTTCGTCGATGGTCTTGATGACCTTCGCCGTATCTTCGCTGGCCTTGACCGACGCGTGCATCGCCTTTTCCATTGTCCCCAGCCGATCCATGATGACCTGGAAATTCGGCGCCGCTTCCTTCGCCATCATATCGTTCGCAATCTGCGCATTGTCGGCATTCTGCTTGGTCATGGAGGACAGTTCCTCTAAAGAAGAGGACGTTTCTTCCAAAGACGCCGCCGACTCAGACGTCGATTCCGCCAGATGCTGGCTCGATGAAGACACCTGGCTCGACGCGGCCGCAATCTGTTCCGCGCCGTCACTCAAGCCGGCAATGACCCGGTTGAGCGGTTTGGTAATCGCCAGGTTCAGAGCAAAACCAAGACCCAGGGCCATCAGAATCCCTAAAACCGTCACGACACCCATGATCCAATCGGCCCGATTGGCCGCCGCCTGATTATCAGCCAGGGATTTTTTCGCCAGTTCATCGTTCAGAGCGATCATCTTTTCCAGATCGGCGCTCAATTTGATGCCGATTTCTTTACCTCCCCGCAAATTGTTCATCGCCTCTTCCTGGTTCCCGGCTGCGGCCGCTGCGATCATCTTATCGCGGAATTCCAGATAAGGGCCCAGATTCGCCTTGAAATCATCGTATATTTTCCGCTGCTCCGGATCGACGGTCAACTGATCCACCCTGGCCACCAGTTTCAATCCCTCCTCATCCCGCTTTTTCATGTCATCCGCGACCATGGAGACGTCGTTGCCCAGCGTAAATTTATTGAACAGGGCGTATACAACGGCGATGCGCATGTCGAGAAATTTCTGGTTTAGCGTCGCCACGGTGTTCATCAGCACCACGTTTTCATCATACATCCTCTGGCCGGACTTCTCGATGGTACCAAGCTGGCTGATACCGATCACACCAATCACAAGCGCCACGGCGGCAACCATCAGAAAGCCGCCGATGAGCTTGACTCCCAATTTCACGTTTTTCATCTTTCTTCCTCCAACCTGTAGATTTATCTTTTTTTTGTTCAGCAGTTTTCCCCTACAGGGCTTCCGCCAGGGCCGACAAATCCGCCCGCGTCAGCACCTTGTCAATATCCAACAGAATCTTAACCCCGCCGCCCGACTTGGCCATGCCCATGATGTATTCCGTACCGAGACTGCTCCCGAAATCGGGGGCATCTTCAATTTCCGAACCGCGGATGGTCAGGACTTCCGAAACCGAATCAACAACGATTCCCATCAGGATGGGCTGGGAGTCTGTTTGAATTTCCGTAACAATGATACAGGTCCGGTCCGTATAAGCGATGGATCCCATGCCGAATTTCAGGCGCAGATCCGTCACCGGGATAACCTTGCCCCGGAGATTGATCACCCCTTTAACCCAACCGGGAGTCTGCGGCACCGAGGTGATCGCCATCATGCCGATAATCTCCTTGACCTTAATGATCACAACGCCATAGTCTTCACCGGCAAGGGTAAAAGTCAGATACTTGCCTTCACGGTTCACATTCCGGATTTGATTCTCTTGCGACAAATTCATTTGCGTTCTCCTTTCACGGCAGGCTTATGAAGGCAAAGGCACCGCGTCCTAAAAGAAAGTCATGCATTCTCCATGGCGCCTCGGATAACAAGCCGGAGTCGTATAATCCTGTGCTTTGTATGACAAAAAGGATGCCAAAGGCAGCGAATAAAAATTTGAATTGCTCTATGATATGGGATAACGGATACTTACAAATGATAACGCCGAAACACACCCCGGAT
>CAZTYA010000320.1:0-2964 GCA_964617255.1 uncultured Syntrophales bacterium | reverse complement strand
CAGCCGGATGAACCTGGTAAGTTTTATACAATTCATCGACAATGAGCCTGTCGGCGATGTGCTGTGTCATATTTGACGCGCAGCCCGATAGTGTGAGAAAAACAATCACGTAAACGCTTGCGTAAAGCAGATGCAGCAGTATTTTCTTCATGATAAGACTTCCCCTCTGTCGCCAATTCACGAAATTTATTGTTTCAGGAAAAGGCAGGGTCAAATGACCCTGCCTTTTAAATACATGGGTCTGACGCTCCGAAACATTGCTCAGGGTAATTTTTTAACGATCTCCGTAAACTCATCCAGGGAAAACGCCTTCATCGTCGTCGTTCTGAGGCTTCCTTCCGCGCCAAGGCCGAGCAGGAAATTGCATGCCACTTCATCACTGGGTGCTTCGGCGATGGCAACGTAATCGTATTGCCCCATGGTGTGGTAAAACGCATTAATTTTGCCTCCCACTTTCTCCATCATTTTGCCCGCCGCCCTGACCCGCTTGGGCAGATGCTTGATGTCCTTCGCTCCCTGATCCGTCAGCTTGATCAATACAATGTATGCCGCCATAATTGAACCTCCTTATCTGACTAAGCGTAAAAAAGAGTTGTTAACCACCCCATGCCCCAAAATTTCCCCTTTTTAATTGCCTTTTTTCAGACGAATAGCCATTTCCCTTGCGCGGCTGGCGTTTGCGAAATAGATATTCGGCAGCAAGCCCGTTCCATATGTCACATTTGGCAGAAAAGTCGTGAAGTGAATGCCCCCGTCTCGATAGACAAAACTGCCGAATCCGTAACCGGATGGTTTCACGGTGAGTTCTTCCGCGTTCAATGCAAGGGCCAGTTTTGCCCCCTCGGCATCTGACATTTCACCAACGGGGAAAGTCTGCAGCAGGAAAAGCCCGTTCCCGTACCTCGGGTGTGGTTGATCAGCCCTCATCAGACAAAGGGATGAGCGCTCTCCGTAAGGAAACTCCGCGGCACAACCCGGACCATCCGCGCTGGCGCCAAGTGCCGGCGGCCCCTGCATGTATTGATTTACCACGTCCTGAAAATCTTTTGCCGACCATCGACAAGGCTCCTTTCCCGCAGGAACGATCAAACCCGCAACGACACCGACCATTTGATCAGGGTCTTGCCGGATGCCGCGCTCGGGATGCCCGCTCACGGCTTCCTTTGCACCCAGAACTCTTGATGCCTCATTAGCCATGATTCTGGCCTCGGCGATCTGCATGACTGCGGCAACGCTGATCAGGGAATTCATCCACGGACGGATACCCTGGTGAACCCGCACCAGCGTGCAAAGTTCCAGGGAGCGTTTTTCCGCATTATAAACCGGTCCCGCCATTGAGGCGAAGACCATCAGCAATGCGTTCATGGCAGCCAGGGCGTGATCGGTCAGTTCAAGGTTGCAGAGAAATTCCGTGCGAACCGAAATCAAGGAGGCGATTTCACCGTTTGGACCGGTTTCTTCACCGATTACCTCAATTGTCTGCGCGTTCTTGTCGGCCCACCATTGAAAACCTTTTGGCGTGCGAATCGCCCACTCGTCATTGATCTTCAACTGTTCGTTATAAAGCCAGTCAAGCGTTTGCTCACCAGTATTCACAAAAAAGCTCCCTTCAACAGGCTATGCAGATCATGCCGGTTTTGTCGAATACATTGTCTGTCTGACTTGACAATGGGGTCAAATTATCAAACATTCTTATTTCATCATTTTGCATAATTCTAACTTGATATCAACCGATGACTTTAAAAAACAGATAACGAACAAACGTTTTCTCCCAGGATTCATAGGGGCCAGGCAGCTCCGGATCCTTATGAAAGCCTGGGTGCAGGGCACCCTGTCGATCGTCGTCGAATGTCAGTGTGAAAAGGATGTGCTCACCGCCGGGTTTTGCCCAAGCATGCCGCCAATCGTCTTTATTCCATACTCAAACCGGATTCTTAAGAACTTGACAGCTTGAATTGATGTGCCAACTACCCCGCCGGTCAACAGACTTTTACCATTATTCAAAATCAGGAACGAGAGTTGAGCGAAAGGATTAATTCGGACTTACCTCTTGACCGTGCAAAAAAGCAGGATGTAAAAATCAGCAAGACCAGTGCCTCTATTACTTTTGCGCTGACGCTTGGTTATTTCTTAAAGAAAAGAAGTCGATTGAATAATACGGGGGAAAAATGGATAATTGAGACAACAGTCATTCAAACACAGGATTGGGTGCTTAGATGAAATTGACGGTCGGAGCACACGCACCGGAATTCAAAGCGGAAAATTGTTTCGGTGAAGTGATCAAACTTTCTGCCATCAGGAAAAAGGGGCCGGTCGTTCTGGTTTTTCTGAGAGGTTTCAGCTGACCTTTTGCCAGGCGGCATCTCGGGAAGATGCAGGAAGATTTAAGCTTGTTCACGGACAAGAAAGCCCAAATTACGGTGATTGCCCCTCATAATGCGGAAATGGTCAGGGAATATTGGGAAAAAGAAATGATTGGTTATACAGGCATTCCGGACCCCGGGGGCAGAGTGGGAAAACTTTATGGCCAGGAATGGAATCTGTTTAAACTCGGACGCATGCCGGCTCTTTTTATCATCGATGGAAATGGTAAAATTTCATTTGCTCAATACGCAAAAAGTATGACGGACATTCCGTCCAATGCCGAACTGTTGGGTGTCATGGCAGGGCTGAAATGAAACAGCCCAAGGATATGTCGTGCCGGTAAACGTTTTTTTTGCCGCTTTCGCAGCGCAAGTGCATGATGATACATAAAACGAGGGATGTCTGACCGGTTTCGTTTGAGACATAAAATTTCTGCTTAAAATCAATTCGCTAGGTCAATAATTCTATTGATCAGCTCTTTATAAGACAGGCCCATATTTTTCATCAGCATCGGGTACATGGAAATATCCGTAAACCCAGGCAGTGTGTTGATTTCATTCAAATATATTCTGTTTCCATCAACAAAGAAATCGACCCGCG
>CAZTYA010000319.1:0-2964 GCA_964617255.1 uncultured Syntrophales bacterium | reverse complement strand
TATCAGTTGCGGGCCTCGCATCGACCCGGCAACGGCAACCGGATCTCACGCCTCGCCTTTTTGAGGCCGATTAGACGTTTCCATCTATACCGCTCATAACGCCCTTATGCGAGCTGCACCATAATAAAAACAGAAGGTTTATCTGCCCGTTTAATCCGAGACAGCGGCCGGAGCCCCATCTGGTGAAAGGAAAGGTTGATTGCAGAACCTATTTCACCGCCGGGGCGCTCAAGCGGAGGATCACCTCCATGGGATCGGTCGTGGGGGTGTGACATGCCTGATTGACGCAGATGTACGCCGCCGCCTTGCCGTCGATCATATCCATGTCCCGCACATAGGGTGCCAGTTCGGCCAGAAGCGGATCCATGGAACCGGCGGGGCGGAACAGAACGGCCGCCCGGGGCAGGTAATGGCGGTTCAGGGTCTCCAGCATGGCCCGGGTGTCCTCTCTTCCCGGAACACCCGCAATGACGACCTCATATGATGGCCCCGCCAGAAAATCCAAGGCGATCATGAACTGGGCACAGCCTCCGGGCATCTGCCGGATCGCCCCGGCGACGGATTTCAGCAGCAGGTCGGCCCGTTCCTCCAGGTCGGGCCGTCCTGTCATTTTACCCAGGCGGATCAGGTTCAGGCAGGCCACGGCGTTCCCCGACGGGATGGCCCCGTCGTAAAGTTCCTTCTGCCGCAGGAGAAGCTTTTCCCCGTCGGCAGGGGTAAAGTAATAAGCCCCACCCGCCTCATCCCAGTAATAACGTGTCAGGTCGTCAGTCAGGCTCTGGGCCGCATCCAGCCACTGGGGATCGAAGGTCGCCTCGTACAATTCGATCAGGCCCCAGATGAAGAAGGCATAATCGTCGAGACTGGCAGGCATGGCCGCTTCGCCGTCCCGCCAGCGGTGCAGAAGTCGCCCGTCTTTTCCTCGGAGGTTGTCCAGAACAAATCGGGCTGCCGCCGCCGCGGCATCACGATAAACTTCGTTTCCGTAAACCCGTCCAGCCCGGGCCAACGCGGCGATCATGAGGCCGTTCCAGTCGGTGGTGATCTTATCATCCCGGTGGGGACGAATACGTTTTTCCCGGTGTTTGAAAAGTTCACCGGCAATGGCCGTTGCCTTTTGCTGAAGATCGGACTCGGTCATTTTCAACTTTGCTGCCAGGTCGGTCAGACTGTGCTGACGGTGCAGGATGTTATGCCCCGTGAAGCCGCCCTTCAACTCGTCAGTATAATTTCCCTGGGGTTCGACGGCATAATAATAGGTGATCAGTTTCACCTCATCCGGCAGGAGGATTTCCTCCAGTTCGCGCTGGCGCCAGAGGTAGAACTTTCCCTCCTCCCCTTCGCTGTCGGCATCTTCCGCAGAATAAAAACCGCCCTCGGGGCTGGTCAAGTCCCGGAATACATAGGCAAAGATCTTCTCCGCCACGTCGCGGAAGAAGACATTGCCGGTTACCTGAAACGCCTCGGTATAGGCCACAGACAGGAGGGCCTGATCATAGAGCATCTTCTCGAAATGGGGCACGAGCCAGCGGGGGTCGGTGCTGTAGCGGTGGAATCCGCCGCCGAGGTGGTCGTGGATGCCCCCTGCCGCCATGGCCGACAGCGTCTTTTCCACCATCCGGATGGCCTTTGGATTGCCGCTGCGGCTCCCATGGCGAAGGAGAAACAAAAGCTGGTGCGGCATGGGAAATTTGGGGGCCGTGCCGAACCCGCCGAAGATTTCATCGAATTGCCCCGCCAGGTGATTGAAGGTCTGCTCCTGAATACTCCGCGGCAGTTCTCCTTCGGAAGATACATTCCAGATGTGCTGCATGGAGGAAATGATTTCCGCGGCGGACTGGCGGACCCGTTCGGTATTGCCCAGCCAGGCAGCGGCAACCCGGGGTATCAGATCTATCAGACCAATACTGTCGGAGCGGCTCTTCTTTGCAATATATGTGGCCGCAAAAAAAGGCTCCTTGTCCGGTGTCATGATGATTGTCAGCGGCCATCCGCCCTGACCGGTCAGCATCTGACAGGCAGCCATGTAGACCTTGTCGATGTCGGGCCGTTCCTCCCGGTCCACCTTGACGCACACGAACGCATCGTTGAGAAGGGCCGCGACCTGCTCGTCTTCAAATGACTCATGGGCCATGACATGGCACCAGTGGCAGGTGGAATAACCAATGGACAGGAAAACCGGTTTGTTCTCGGCTTTGGCCTTTGCAAAGGCCTCCTCCCCCCATGGGTACCAGTCCACAGGGTTGTCCGCGTGTTGGAGAAGATAGGGACTCTTTTCCCGGCTGAGCCGGTTCTTCTTTGGTGCTGGGTTCATGTAATGTCTACCTTTTCAAGGATTGGATCAGTTTTTCAATACCCTGCTGCATATTGCCCGCAAAGTGGAACCGGATCACCCGCCGCCCCCTGGACTCCAGGGCCTGGGCATCGCCCCGGGCCTGTGCAATCTGGAGGGCGCCGAATGTCAGGGAAGACTGCCCGCCGGTCATTTCTTCGGGGATGGCCACATCCAGCGGATTGTCCGTCGTCAGTTGAATGAAACAACCCCTGCCCTCATCGCCCTTGTGGAGCTGACCCGTGGAATGAAGAAAACGGGGCCCGTAACCGACGGTGGTCGCCACCCGGTAATGGTCGCGCAGAAGCAAGCGCCACTCCGCCAGAAGCATGTCCAGTGACGCTGACGGAGGCAGATAAGCTTGGAGGGAAATATAATCACCCGGTTTGACGGATGCAAGAAAGTTCTTCAATGCCTCAGCGACAGAGGTTGCGTCCGTCTTTCCATAAACGGCGATGTCCCTGTCCCGGATCGCCGGTTCTTCTGCTGGAGCGGCTTCCTGCATCTGCGCAATCACCTGGCGGGTGAACTGTTTGGCCGCCTCCACATCGGGCTGGTCGAAGGGGTTGACGGCCAGAAGATGACCGGCGACGGCCGTCGCCACCTCCCAGATGTACAGCAGCGCTCCCAGG
>CAZTYA010000318.1:0-2965 GCA_964617255.1 uncultured Syntrophales bacterium | reverse complement strand
AGTACATCCCGGAGAAAATCCAGAGGATTCAGGGTGCCGTTATTGTGCCATTTAATCCGTAGGGTTATGACTCGCGTCGCCGGATCAAACAGCAGGCCTTCCACCAGGGGACGAATATCCTTGACAATGGTTTTATCCTTTGTCGTTTTGGTGGTGATAAATGAAGGCGTAATCAGAAAATTCTGCAGCGTGTCGTTCATTTCTTGATCCGGGCGGATTGTTTTCCTTTGAGGCAGGATTATCCGGTACTGGAACGCCAGAATCGCATCGCTTAAGGAAGGTTCGGTCAGGGGCCGGTCCGTCATTTCCAAAAGGGCCATCCCCGCAGGCAGGCAGCGGTTGGCTGCTTCCATGAAGGCTGTGGTGTTTTGGATCGGTTCTTCAACCCGGATGTCCGCATACTCCGCCAGGCTTTCCATCCCGACGGATGTGGCCACGGCGAAGGAGATCCGGGGATGGGGATGGAATCCCTGGGAGTAGATAAACCGCAAGCCGCTTTGCTTCAAGGCTCGCATCAGGGCTGACGAAACCTCAAGGTGTGACAGAAGCCGTGAACGATCTTTCTTGGTAAAAAGAATCCGAAACCGCTTTTCTCCTGTTGCCTCTCCCGAGGCAGATGTTTCGGGGCGGGGTTTTTCCAAAAGGATATGTTTCGTGTCAAGGGCTAAGGTTGTTTTGATGTTTACATGGTCGCAGACGCCACAGTCATGACACGGGGAAAACCGGCAATCCGGTGTCGGCTCCTGGCGGCCGGCCTTTTCCGCCTCCCGATGGAGGAACGCCCGGCTGAGTCCCGCGTCGATACGATCCCAGGGGAGGGCGGCTGATGGATTTCTTTCAATAAAATGATCTTCCGGGGTGATATGCTGATTACTGAAGGCGTCTTCCCAGTGTGAAAAGTGGAAAAGATCGCTCCATCCGTCAAAACGGGCGCCTCTCCGGTAGGCTTCTTCGATCAGAAGTCCTGTTTGTTCGTCGCCCCGGGACAGGATGCCTTCCAGAAACGACATCCGGTTATCATGCCACTTGACGGAGAGATTCCGATGACGGATTACCTGGCGGAAATAATTTTGCTTCTCCTGAGTCTCCGCCATGGTGATCTGCCGGGACCACTGAAAAGGTGTATGGGGTTTGGGAACAAAGGTGGAAAGACTCACCGTCACCTGACCACGATTCTTCCCCTCCCGGAGGGCGCGATGGGCCATTGTGGAAATGCCTTCCAGATCCTCAGGCGTTTCGCCGGGGAGTCCGATCATGAAGTAGAGCTTGACTGCTTTCCATCCGGCGTCGAAAACCTGTCGCACCGTCGTCAGCAATTCTTCTTCCGTGTTCCCCTTGTTGATGACATTGCGGAGACGCTGCGTGCCGGCCTCGGGCGCCAGGGTGAAGCTCGTCTTGCGAACACGTTTGATATCGTCCATTAACTTTTTGGTCAGGGTTTCCACACGCAGCGATGGTAAAGCCAGGGCGATACGTTGGTTGTAATAGCGGTTCATCAGGAGGGACAAGAGCGGCTCGATATAGGTGTAATCGCCGGAGCTTAAAGATAAAAGGGAGATTTCTTCATATCCTGTGGCCGATAAGTTTTGATCCGCCATATCCAGAAGGACCGCCGGCTCCTTTTCCCGGACGGGGCGCCAAACCATGCCCGCTTGGCAGAAACGGCACCCCCGGGTGCAACCCCGGGCAATTTCCAGGGTGATCCGGTCATGGATCGTTTTCATGAGCGGTACGACGGGGCAGGTTGGAAGTCGCCATCGGTTGATATCCGTAACAATCCGCTTGCGGATGATCTCTCCCTGTTTATGTAACGCCGGAACAAAGAGACCGTCGATTTGAGCGAGTTCTTCCAGGATCCGTTCCCTGGAATACCCCTTTGTTTTGCCGTTCATAACGGTTGCGGCAATTTCCGTGATGATCTCTTCTCCTTCTCCGATGGCAAAGGCATCAATAAAAAGCGACATGGGGGCCGGGTTAAAGGCGCAAGGGCCGCCGGCGATAATCAGAGGGTCGCCTGCACGGCGGTTTTCCCGGCGAAGGGGAACGCCGGCCAGGTCGAGCATGTTCAACACGTTGGTGTAAGACAGTTCGTATTGAAGAGAAAAGCCAATGATATCAAAACGATTCAATGGAGTATGACTTTCCAGCGAGGCCAGGGAAAGGCCGGATTGCCGCATCCGGGTTTCCATGTCCGGCCAGGGAGCGAAGCAACGTTCGGCAACGACGTCGGGCATGCGGTTCAGAATGGCATAAAGGATCTGGAGTCCCAGGTGGGACATGCCCACTTCATAGGTGTCGGGAAATGCCAGAGCGAAGGAAAGCTTGCAACTCTGATGGTCCTTATGTACCGCATTAACCTCGCCACCGATATAACGACTGGGTTTCTCGACGGACAAAAGCAGAGATTCGAAATTCATATCCCCCGTTCCGAGGAGATCTCCCGGTATTGAAAAGGGTTCTTTTCCATGTCCCGATATTTAGACAGAGCAAAACGCCGGGCAAAATCGGGTTTGGAGAGGTAGGGCAGGGTGTCCTTCTTGAAGGTATCGATGAACCGCTGGAAAACCTGGTCCCTTTCCGCCTTGGCGACAAAGGATCTTTCGTTTTTGTATTCAAACATCAGGGCATCGCCGAAACATTTCCGCATTTTTTCGTACTGGACCTCCTCGGAGAAAAACGACGGGTCCAACGGAACGGCGGTACAGACGTATAAAGTCACCTTGTCCGTGTCGACGGCGATTGAACGGGAATGATCCCAGATTTCAAGGGTCAGACCATTTTGCAGCGTGATTTTTTCGATCAGTTCCTGGGGCATGTTTCTTTCTGCTGTCTACATTTGATTAATGATTTTCTGAAAATACCCGGAATCTCCTGCGGAGCGATTCCCGTACGGCGCCGGGATATGATATGTGTGAGTGCTATCACATCCCCGTTGCCGATGACGCCTTGCCTTGTATCATCTTTA
>CAZTYA010000317.1:0-2972 GCA_964617255.1 uncultured Syntrophales bacterium | reverse complement strand
GCCGGCGGCGACACGGGCCGCTGTTTCCCGACCAGAGGCACGTCCGCCCCCGCGATGATCGCGAAACCCGTATTTTGCAGCGTAGGTAAAATCGCCATGGCCGGGACGGAAAAGCCCCCGTATCCGATCATAGTCGTGACTGGCATGGTCTCGATTGTAGATAATCAAAGCGATCGGTGTCCCGGTTGTCCGGTCTTCGAAAACACCTGAGTGAATTTCAACCTGGTCGGCTTCCCTCCTCGATGTTTCCGAAGGCAGCCCGCCCGGCTTTCTGCGGTCCAGGGCACCCTGAATGTCTGCTAACGAAAGGGTCAACCCGGCGGGACAACCGTCCACGACGGCGCCGATCGCCGCGCCATGCGATTCACCCCACGTGGTAACACAAAAGCTCTTGCCGATGGTATTGCCCGCCATATCTTTTCCTTTGATTCCTCTTGTCCGTTACGCAGCATCCTGCATTGGCTTCACAAAACCGAACTAACCCTTTGCGGATGCAATTCGCTTTTTTGTATGGACGATCCTCACGATTTCGTCAACACATTCCGCAATATTAAGGTTAGATGTATCCAATTCAACCTCACTGACGTCTTTATAAAGTGGTGTCCTTTCCTGCAGAGCCGCCGTCGTTTCTTCCCAAAGATTTTTGTCCGAAAGAGGCGGCCGCTGTGCGGAACCTTCCTTGTCCTGATGCAGCCGTTTCAGAATCGTGTCCGGATCGGCTTTAAGCCAGATCACGATACCCATTTTCGACAACAGTGTTCGGTTTTCGGCGTCCAATACCACGCCGCCTCCCGTGGCGATCACCTGTCCTTTAGCCTGCGCCAACCTGAGCAGAAGTATTTTTTCCAATTCTCGGAAATGCGGCCACCCATGCTCTTCAACAATCCGTGAAATGGAACAGCCGGCATCCTGGATAATGATCCGATCCATATCGATAAAATTCATCTCCAGAACATCCGCCAACCGCTTTCCCAGGGTGGATTTGCCCGTTCCCCGGTAGCCGACCAGAAGAATATTACCGACCGGTTCAGTCATCCGGCAACCCTCCCAATAGTCCAAACACCTCCCAGAATGATGGAAAAGATTTTTCCACACAACGGGGATTCTCAATGGTCATACCAGGCACAACGAGTCCCGCCACGGCAAAACTCATGGCTATCCGATGGTCGTTATAAGTGTGGATGGCTGCTCCGCGAGGCTGTCCGCCTGTCACGATCAAGCGGTCTTCTTCTTCCCGGGCAGCGATACCCATTTTACCCAGTTCTGCGACGAGGGCCGCCAGGCGGTTGCTTTCCTTGATTCGCAGGTGGGCCACGCGGCTGAATTCGGTTACACCATGCCTGAAAGCCGCCAGCACCGCCGCCGTGGGCACCATGTCCGGCATATCTCCCATATCGATGATCCAGTCACCCGTCATCATGTCATGGCCTCGTACTTCGATCCAGTTGTCTCCCCAAAGCACTTCCCCACCCCATGCTTTGAATAAATCCAGTAATTTTAAATCACCCTGCCTGCTCTGTGGATTCATGTTGTTGACCCGCACCACCCCTTTGCTTAGCATGGCGGCCAAGAAGAAATACGAGGCGCTTGATGCGTCTCCTTCAATGGCATAATCCCGCCCTTCGTAGGTCAAATTACAGGGTATTTTATAACATTCAGACCCGGCTGTTTCCACCGCCACGCCAAAATCGGCCATGACCTGAACCGTCATGTCGATGTAGGGCCGCGAGACAATCCCCCCTTCCAGCGTGATGGAAACGGGCGCGTGAGCATAGGGCGCAGCAAGAAGCAACGATGAAATGTACTGACTGCTTTCCGTGTTTTTGATTTTCAGATCCCCTCCCCTCAATCCGTCGGCCTGAATTTCAACGGGAGGAAAACCGTTCTTGCTGACGTAGCGGTAACGGACTCCCAGTTGACCGAGATAGTCCATGAGCGGCTGGATCGGCCTTTCACAGAGCCGGTCTTCACCCGTCAGCACGACAGATCCCCGGCTCAGGCAGGCGATTGAGGCCAAAAACCGCATGGCCGTTCCGTTGTTGCCAAGATAAAGGGGCTTCTGCGGAGTCGAGAGGATACCATTGACGCCCTCGACGACAACATTGCCGCCATCAGCGGTGATATTCACTCCAAGGGCTTCCAGAGCCTCAATGAACCTTGCCGTGTCTTCCGACAGGAGGACATGCCGCAGGATGGATTGACCGTGGGCCAGAGATGCCGCCACGAGGGCCCGTTGGGAATAGCTCTTCGAACCGGGAACCGTTACTTGCGCCGTGAGATTTCTTACGGGATTAATGTGGATAGCCTGGGAGTATTCCATATCCCTACATGCTCATCGGATTCTTTTTTTCAAGGCGGAAAGGACAACGGCCTTCATGGACCGCAGCGGGGGCTCTATTCCCGTCCAGATGCGGAGTTGTTCGCCTCCCTGGGCGACGAACATTTCGACACCGGAAATAGCCACAGCACCTGCTTCTGTGGCTTTCTGCAACAAGCGCGTTGCCGGGGGATTGTACACGGCGTCCATGACATAATTAAACCGTTGGATAACATTTTCAGGAACAGGCATCGCTTCGACGTCAGGCGTCATACCCAGGGGGGTCGTATTGATGAGGCAATGGCCTCTCAATTGGGAAAGGTCCGCAAGAGGCAGCCAGGTGCATTCAAATGAAGCGGCCAGCGCCTTCCCTTTTTCCCGGTTCCGGCTCGACACAATCGCCTCCCCCCCATTTTTCTTAACCGCATAAAGCGCCGCCCGGGTTGTGCCGCCGGCGCCGATAAGGACAAAAGTTTTACCCGCAATCCGCATCTTTTTGGCCAGGGCCGCTTCAACGCCTTTCCAGTCCGTGTTGAATCCTGTAAGCTTTGAGCCGCGATTGTGAATGGTGTTCACCGAGCCGATGGCACGGGCATCATCATCGGTCTCGTCCAAAAGCGGCATCACGGCTTCTTTAAAGGGTATGGTCACGCTC
>CAZTYA010000316.1:0-2973 GCA_964617255.1 uncultured Syntrophales bacterium | reverse complement strand
GCACGATACAGGAGTCAATCAATTATGTCCAACAGCAATTCCTTGTCTGATGCCATCAGAAACGCCTACCGGAATAATGAAGAGGATGAAACACTGGAGCCTCTGGTCCTTACCAGTATGGATCGCGTTCCCATCGGACGGATCAAAAATGGTGATCCGGTTATTTTTTACAACATACGCGGTGAGAGAGAAGTCGAGCTGTCACGGAGCCTGACCGAAAGCGGGTTTGACGAATTTCCCGTTGATGCCCGTTTCACCTGTGATTTAACGACCATGATTCAGTATCATAAAGGCTTGAACGCCGCCGTCGCTTTTCCTCCGGAGGAGACTGTTGAGGACACGTTAAGCGATGTTCTCTCGGCTCATGCGATCAAACAGATCAAGATTACGGAAGCCGAAAAAGCCATTCATGTGGGGTATTTTCTGAATGGTAAAAAAGCCGGACCGGTGGCAGGTGAGGAACGCATCATCGTTCCCACCCGCAAGGACGTCGCCATGTTTGACGAAGCGCCGTAAATGTCCATCGCCGCAATAACCGAAGCGACTCTTCAAAAAATCAAGGAATCGTCCGTTCAATTTATCTTCACGAATTTTCCCAATGTCGATGTGGTGGGTCATATCGAAAACGAATCCGCCATCCTTTCGGCAGTCGCCGCTGTTGACCGCCATCTCGGCCTGGTGGTGGATGAAGCCCGCCGCCAAGACATGACGGTGATCATTACGGCCGATCACGGAACGGTCGAAAAATGGCAATATCCCGATGGAACGGTTGACACGGGACACACCGACAGTCCCGTCCCCTTTATTTTGATCCACCCCGGGTATGACCGGCCCCTGCGTGACCAGGGCGCCCTGTCGGATATCGCCCCCACCATCCTGGATTTGTTCGGCCTTCCCAAACCGCCGAGCATGACCGGGCGCTCGCTCATGTCGGAAAGTCCTTCGTGTGCCAATCGATCCTGCAAACGCCTGATCCTCATTCTGCTCGACGGCTGGGGTGAAAACGCAACGCTTCAGGGCAACCTGATCGTCAAGGCCGATACGCCCCGCATGGACGTTTTCAGAAAAGACCATCCCTTTACGCTGTTGCTCGCCTCGGGTGAAGCGGTGGGGTTGCCGCCCGGCACCGTCGGCAATTCCGAGGCAGGGCATCTTCATATCGGATCAGGACGGACCATCTTTTCGGACCGTCTGAAGATCGACCAGGCGATTGAAAACGGTCTTTTTTTTCAAAACCCGGCCTTTCTCACGGCCATGGACAAATCGTCACAAAACGACAGGCCCCTTCATCTCATGGGAATTGTTTCTTTTTTCAGTTCGCACGGCTCGATCAATCATCTCTTCGCCTTGATGGAGATGGCAAAACAAAAGGGAATCAAGGAACTCTATATCCACGCCATGCTGGGCCGACGCGGCGAACTTCCGGAAAGCGGCGCAATTTACGTCGAACGGGTGGAACAGAAGGCGCGTGATTTGGGATTAGGCACCGTGGTTTCCGTGATCGGCCGTTACTGGTCCATGGATCGCGAGGACAACTGGGACCGCATTGAAAAAACCTATCGCATGCTTGTCCATGGCGAAGGCAGGCAGATTTCGGGAGGTTTCTAAAATGGAAGCACGAATCAACCAATCGGTTTTGTCGCTGATAATCGGCGACATCACAAAGGAATCGACGGATGCGATTGTCAACGCCGCGAATTCCGGTTTACGAGGCGGCGGGGGCGTAGATGGCGCCATCCACCGCGCGGGTGGACCGACGATCATGGAAGAATGCCGGGAAATCGGTTCCTGCCCAACCGGCAGCGCCGTGATCACCTCCGCCGGCCTGTTAAAAGCAAAATACGTCATACACGCGGTCGGTCCGATTTACCGGGACGGGCGACATGATGAAGAAACACTCCTGCGAAACGCCTATGCCGCATGCCTCAAGCTGGCCCTAAAGCATGGATTAAAATCCATATCCTTTCCAGCCCTCAGCGCGGGGGCTTATGGTTATCCCCTGCGTCCGGCCGCCCGGATTGCCCTGGAAACGGTGATCGAATATTTTACCGGCCACCCTGAAATTAAGGAGGTGCGTTTTGTCCTTTTCAGCCAGGATACATATGACGCATTTTCAGGCGAACTTCAGAGTCTTCTCCAAAGCGGCTAATCAATGAATCCCGGCAGGGATTTCTCTGATGCACCGTGAGGTACTTTTATGAATCCGGCAATTAATATAAAATATGGTTCTTTAATTCAAATCGCTCAATTTTCCAGCAAGAAAGGAGTCGATATGAAGACTTTTTGGGGAACCTTCGCGGCGGTTTTCTTTCTTCTGTTCTCTTCCCAGACGGTATGGAGTGCTCCCCTGCAGCCCAAGGGTGGTGGCGAGCTGCAGATCAGGCCCGGAGCGCAGATGGTCCCGGCGGTTTCTCCTGATCTGGTGGTCAGTATCGTCTCCATCGGAACACCCCGTGCGGAAAACCGTAATCCTTTTACCGGACGAATCGAAGATGCGAGTGGACCGGCCGATTCCGTGCCGATTTATGTTACACTCCCTCTGACGGTCAAAGTAAAAAACCTCGGCCGAACGGCGGCACGTCCGCTCCGGGTCTCCGTGGAGGCGGAAGGCGGCATGCCCCCCGGATACCTCGCCTACAACTATAAAGTGTCCGGATCGATTCTCCCCAGCATGCTCTATTTGAATGAATCGCTCGCACCCGGTGCGGAACGCACATTCAGCGGCACCCTCATCAGTCAACAATTTACACTCGCCCTGTATCGCAGCGACGCCGAAGGCGTCACCATGCGATACCGCGTCGTGGTGGACCCACCGTTTCCCGGACATCCATCAATCCGTGAGCTGAGCGAAACGAATAATTATTCCAGCTGGAGCATGCCGGTGAACCTCCCGCGGGCCGCCCTTGCCGTCGGCAGTACACCCGTCCGGCCTGACTTGACCGTTACCATCGGCGATGTCATTCTGAAGCCCGG
>CAZTYA010000315.1:0-2978 GCA_964617255.1 uncultured Syntrophales bacterium | reverse complement strand
AAGCGACGATCGACGTTCTTTCTGCAAATGTCGAATCATTGAAACAGCAGATTCGTCTGGAGATTGATCAGGCTTTTTCCAATTTGCGTGAGACAACCAGCCGGATCGATACGACCGAATTGACCGTAAGGCAGGCGAGAGAAAACCTGGAACTGGCCGAAGGCCGCTATGCATCAGGAGTAGGAAGTCCCATCGAAGTGACCGATGCCCTTTTGGCGTTAAGCAATGCCAGAACAGCAAATATTTCCGCACTGGCGGATTACCGTAATGCTCTGGTCGCCCTGGAGCGAGCGATCGGCGTGAAGTAAATCCATGTACTGAAACAGGGGCCTTTTTATGAAAAAGAAAGTGAATATCGGTATAGTAATTATTGCAGTTGTGGCCTTGATTGGAGGATTCTTTCTTTTCCGCAACGGCCAAGAAGGACCCCGATATCGTACAGAGAAGATCAGTCGGGGCGACATTCGGGCCACGGTGACGGCAACCGGTACGGTCAACGCCGTTGTAACGGTACTGGTCGGGACACAGGTTTCCGGAACGATTAAAGCCATCTACGTGGATTATAATTCTCCCGTAAAAAAAGGCCAGTTGCTTGCGCAGATCGATCCGGCCACATTTCAGGCGCAGGTGGATCAAGCCCGAGCCAATCTTGCCGCGGCGAAAGCCAATGTGGAGAAAGCCGAGGCGTCCCTTTTGGATGCAAAACGGACTCTGGCACGCAACAGGTCCTTGTTTCAGAAAAGTTACATCGCCAAAAGCGATTTGGACACGGCGGAAACAACGGAGCAATCGGCCAGAGCACAGGTTTCGGCTGCAAAGGCACAGGTTCAGCAAACCAACGCCGCCCTCGACTTTGCCGAGAACAATCTGCGTTACACCCGAATTGTTTCACCTGTTGACGGGACGGTTATTTCCCGCAATGTCGATGTTGGACAGACCGTTGCCGCAAGCTTCCAAACGCCGACCCTTTTCAGCATCGCGCAGGACCTGACAAAGATGCAGATCAATGCAAATATCGACGAGGCGGATATCGGAAAAATCAAAGTTGATCAAACGGTGGAGTTCACGGTCGATGCCTATCCCGAAGAGACTTTCACCGGAAAGGTTTTCGAGGTTCGTAACGCGCCCATCACAGTGCAGAATGTTGTGACTTACGATGTCGTCGTCAAAGTCAGCAATCCCGATTTGAAACTGAAGCCGGGAATGACGGCCAATGTTTCCATTATCCTCGAGGAGAAAGACGGCGTGCTGCGTGTACCCAACGCCGCTCTGAGATTCAAACCTGCAGGGAAAGATGAGAATATTAAAGAATTGAAGGGCTCCGGTCTCTGGGTCTTAAAAAATGGTATGCCCGAACGGATTCCGGTTAAGACCGGCATCAGCGATGGGAGTTACACGGAAATTGTCGCAGGATTTAAGCAGGATGGCCGTGAAGTTATTGTCGAGTCCGTCAGTAACGGCAAGAAAAACTCAAATACGCACCGGATGCCGGGATTCATAAGATAAAAAAATGGCCCTGATTGAAACGCAAGATCTATATAAGATATATGATGCGGGAGAAACCCCGGTGCATGCCTTGGATGGTGTTTCCGTCAGGATCGAAGCGGGTGAGTTTGTCGCCATCATGGGGCCTTCGGGTTGCGGGAAGTCAACATTGCTTAACATCATCGGTTGCCTTGATCAGCCGACCCGCGGACGTTATCTGCTTGGAGGCATCGAAACCGGCAGCTTGACCCGGGATGATCTGGCGGCAATCCGGAACGAGAAAATCGGCTTTGTTTTCCAGGGGTTTAATCTGCTTCCGCGGACTTCGGCCCTTGAAAATGTGGAACTGCCCATGTTCTATCGGAGCATGCCCCAGGCCGAGCGAAAGCAAAAGGCCCTGGAAGCCCTCAAAAGACTGGGGCTGGAGGGCAGGGAACATCATCATCCGAATCAGCTTTCGGGGGGACAGCAGCAACGGGTCGCCATTGCCCGGGCACTCGTCAATGACGCCCCACTTATTCTGGCGGATGAGCCGACGGGAAATCTCGATACAAAAACCAGCATCGAAATCATGGAACTGCTGGTCCGGTTGAACCGGGACGACCACATGACCATTGTCCTGGTCACGCACGAAAATGACATTGCCGACTTCAGTTGTCGGATTATTCATTTCCTCGACGGTCGTATTGTCAGTGATGAAGCCCATTGCCCGGAGTGGAAAAAGCATGACGAAAGGCCAGGCCAATGATCAACGTTCCCGATACATTGAAAATTTCCTTGCGGGCAATCCGCATCAACAAGATGCGTTCAGGGCTCACCATGCTGGGCATCATCATCGGGGTTGGTTCCGTTATCGCCATGCTGGCTGTCGGGACAGGGGCCAGCGAAAAGATCAGGCAACAGATTTCCAGCATCGGCAGCAACCTCCTGTTGGTTCATCCGGGGAGCACGACATCGGGAGGACTCCGGATGGGGATGGGATCACAGCCAACCCTGACAAAAGATGACGCCGATGCGATTCTACGGGAAATTCCAAAAGTTCAGGATGTGGCCCCCGTTTTGAACGGCGTGGCGCAGGTAGTCTACGGAAATCAGAATTGGTCGACGGGTGTTTATGGCTCGACGCCGGGCATTTTTGTCGTGAGAGACTTATCGCTGATCGCCGGCAGGATTTTTACGGAACAGGACATTCGCAGCGCCAACAAGGTGGCTGTTCTGGGGCAAACGGTGGTGACGAACCTCTTCGGGTCATCGAACCCCATTGGGCAGGTTGTTCGGATCAAGAAACTGCCGTTCACAGTGATCGGTGTTCTGGCGGAAAAAGGGCAGTCCATGCAGGGTCAGGATCAGGACGACATCATTTATATTCCCGTCACAACGGCACAGAAAAAGATTTTCGGGACGGCCTTCCCCGGGATGGTCAGAAACATCATGGTCAAAGTCCGGCATGCCGATGATCTCAACGCCGTGGAAAATGAACTGAACAGTCTGCT
>CAZTYA010000314.1:0-2998 GCA_964617255.1 uncultured Syntrophales bacterium | reverse complement strand
TCGGCAGCACGGAAGTGATTTATGCTCTGGCCAAGCCCACGGCCTCCGGCCCGGCAGTGGACCCGAGCGGCCTCCTGAAAGCGGCAGGCGGTACGGTCAGCTTCAACACCGGAAAGATCCTGCAGGAACAGAGGCTGGTGCGGGCGTGGGTCGACCATACGCACCAGATCCGGGAAAGCCAAACCAACAATAATACGGGCCGGGAGAGCCTGACGCCGCATTGCCCCTCTGCTCCGGATATGCCGGCAGCAACATCCATGAAACGTCCGGCCGCAACGGCCGCCACAACCGCCGTTCCCGCCGGCCCCACCATGGTCGGCCTCCCCAAGCCGACTATACAAATCACCTCGTTCCGAAAAGTCCGCGAGGGAGCCGGCAGCATGATGATGGCCACAACCGGCGCTTCCGGGGGAAGTTCCCTGCCCGACAACACAGCCTATGCCGCGGTCGGAGAAGAATTTGAATTGCACTGGCGCATCGAAGGTTGCCATGCCGCCCAGGTAAAAACCGAACTCAGAGGGCAGAATCCCGAGGGCACCTTATTCACCAGCTACACCGGCCGAATCACTGAGACCCGGACCAATAAGGTGGATGATTGCTTTTTCATCAACGGCTCCGCAAAAATAATCATACATGACGACTGGGACTTCATCCTGAGTGTCACCGCTTTGAGTCCCGGAGCGGGAATCGCCACAGCCAAAAGCGACAAGTATCACATCTGGGTTAAGAAACCCCGCCTGGTGGTGCAGAAGCCGGAATTCAAAGAAGCGGATATGACCGTTCGGTTTTTCATCAAAAACGAGGGCGATGCGGATTATCCTGCGCCGGGCGCCGATCTACGCGGCAACTTTAAAATCGGAAACTGGGACGGAAGTAGAACTTTAAAATCCGGACCCATCATCAAAGACGACCTGGCGCTGCCCAAAGGGGCCAAAGTCGAAATTGCCAATATGACACTGGACCGTGAGGAACTTGGGGCTTACACGAAAATCCTGTGTGAGGCCACGGTGGATGATGAGGACTACGACTACCTGACTGGAAGCTACCGCACGGCGTCGAAACTGTTTGAACTCGAGACACGCAGCACCACCCTGGACGCCTCGATCCTGCTGGCCTTTTTCGACAGCATCACCGGTGAGATCCGGTTGAACAATTATCAATCGCCCGGGGCTGACCCCTCGCGGAGTCGGCCGGGAGTTTCCCGGGACTCCTACGTCCAGATCATGAGTGAAGAAAACCGGGTGGTGTTCACGCCGGAATTCCTGCGCTGTCAGTTGAAAAGCAAGACGACGGGGAATGTCCTCTTCGATTACCGGCCCTTCATCAACAACGTGACCGCGACCATCGGCGGGGCGGGAACCTGCAGCATTCCCGAAAAGAACATCGTCAACATGCACATTGTCGTCAATACAGCCGGCGGAGCGGAAATCAAGGGCTGGAAGTTTGTTGAAAGAGAAAATAAGTACTACGACAGCGAAGCGCCTGATGTCGATATTACCAGGCTGGAGCTGGACGTGCAGTTTCATGTCAATCTGCGCGACGGCAAGCTCATCATTGACGGGGTCTGGGTCAAGCCGACGTTGAACCTGGTGGCCACGCAGGATTTTGCCTGGCTGCTCAACATGCTGACCCCCCAGTTGGAACGGATGGCGTCGAATGAAATTGCCGGGTATATCATGAACCTGGCCAACTCCGGAGACGTCAAGGGGCAGATGAATGCCAAAATTGCTGAAGCGCTGGATTTACTTAACATCGATCGCATCCTGCGCTTCGAACTGACCAGCTCCGGTCTGGCACTGACCTATATTCCGGGACATTGATATCCGCTTTGTCAACGCAGGACGGCTGCGGGTTTTTAAGTTCAAGTTTCCCCTCCCCCCGCGGGAGGGTGGGATAATTTTAGAAACACGCCACTTAACAAATGTTGCCACATACCTTCAAGGGAATTACCGAGCGGGGATGGGCCTGCATACTGTCCTTGTCATTCCAGGCAAGCCCAGCGCAACCCGGGATTCATTTCCAGTACGTTACACCCCGCCGATAGACACTGGATCAGGAAGCTGTGTCGTAATGTCATCCTTCTATGTTGAAAAAAGTCAAGCCGTCAGGCGAAGAATCTCTTTCTTTTTGACGTTCACATGCAGCAATTAGATTCTTCGTCGCTTACGCTCCTCAGGATAACCACTTTCTTTTTTTACTGCCGTCCAGGGGAGACGCCGGCTGAAAAATGCTGCGCAACCGTGTCTTCCCCGAAAAGATTGAAATGTAAATTCTTTACCGGCTGAATTGCCAGTTCAGGTCTTCGATCGCATCGATGACCATCCCCGTCCCGACGGTGATAAGCAGAATATCCTGCGCCACCCGTATAAACCTGTGGTGCGGGGGAGGCGGTCCCAGGTGGTCCCGAACATCCCTCGGCAGATCATAGAAGATCACCTGCCGCGGCAAAGGCTTTCCCATGGTCCACTTTTTTGCCTGGCCGGGAGGCAGGCAGCCGTTTTTCTTCTTCGCAAGGCCGGGAGGGCAATGGCGCTTATGATAGCGATTTACATAATTTTTCTGGATGTAGTCCCGGTGATCGTCCGTAAAGTAACGATGTTTTTCCCGATCATGCCGCTTTCTGTCGTAATCGTCATCCCAGTCGCGGCGTTTGCCGTAGTCATCCTTTTTCATCTCCTCGCGATATTTGCGGTCATCCTTGTAGAACTCGCGCTCCTTTTGCTGCCGCTCCTTTTCCATCTCGTACTGCTGCTTCTGCCATTCATGGGGTTTTTTGTTGTCGGGGGGGTCAGCGTAAGCGTAACTCCCGGCAAATAAGCACAGCGCCATCACAAACATTGTCATCTTTCGTTTCATAACCGATCTCCATTTCATGATTTCTTTTTAATCGTGGTCTTATCCTTATATATAATAACAAAACAGGGGAGACAATGACCTGACAGACAGGGAGGGGACTGCCTGGCGGAGATTGTCTCCCCTCCGGATGTTAAATATTCAT
>CAZTYA010000313.1:0-3011 GCA_964617255.1 uncultured Syntrophales bacterium | reverse complement strand
CGGATTCTGTTCATCGACGGCCGCAACATCTTCACACAAATCGACCGGGCGCATCGAGAATTCTCGGAAGAGCAGATCCAGGACATTGCCGTCATCAGCCGGCTCCATAAAGGCGACCGGGAAAGCTTCACGGCCTTGATCCACCGCTATTTTACCGAGGGCTTCCAGCGGCTCCGGGAAAACCGGGAGTCATTACAGACGGTGGCAAATACCGTAACCGATTTTCTCAAATCCTATGACGGCGATGACATTCCGGATTTCGGAGTTTTGCTCACCGGGGCCGACAGTCTTGACGGCGCGTACCATCAATACGGGAAAGACGCCGACACGGTAGTGGTAGCGGAAACCAATAGCAAGCAGCGGGGGCTTAACGAAACCGTCACGCCCTTCTTTGCATCACTCCATGAGCTGCTGCGGAGTGTAGACAGGAAGGTTCGGCATATCGAAAAGGAGCAGGGGGGCAGCAAGGAGCTGAAGACGCTCAAGACGGAGCTGGAAGAACTCCACCGGAAGGTGAAGGAGACAGAATACTTCTTCATCCATGTCGCCTGGCTCCAGGAGCGGTTCCCGGAGGCAAAGTACGAAGACGTGACGGGCCTCTGCAAGGTGGCAACGCTCGCAGAAGTGAAGGAACAGGAGTATTCCCTCAATCCCGGCCGCTATGTAGGCGTGGTGATCGAAGAGGACGGCAAGACCGAGGAGGAGTTCATCGACGAGATGCTGGCCATGAATGCGGAGCTGGAAAAGCTCAATGCCGAGGCACGGGAGCTGGAGACGGTTATAAACCACAACATCAGGCAGATTGCGGAGGAAGGTTGATGGGGTGGAATGCTGACGTATTCAATAACTTCGTCAAACTAAACAGAGGGTTTGATCTACCTGAGAAAAATATTATCCATGGAGAATATCCAGTTGTAGCAAGCACAAGTGTTAAAGATTATCATAAGGACTACAAAGTAAACCCTCCATGTGTTGTGACCGGAAGATCTGGATCGCTCGGTTCTGTTCAATTTATCAGCGCAAAATGCTGGCCATTAAATACTACTTTGTATGTAAAGGATTTCAAGGGCAATATACCAAAGTTCGTCTATTATTTCCTGAAGGAAATGCATCTTGACAATTTTAATTCAGGCGCCGGCGTGCCTACCTTGAATCAAAATCATCTCCACAAACTGAAAATAAAAATTCCCGATCCCCCTTTACAGAAAAAGATTGCTGCAGTGCTTTCCGCCTATGATGATCTGATCGAAAACAACAACCGCCGCATTGCCATTCTCGAAAAAATGGCAGAGGAGCTCTACCGCGAATGGTTTGTGCGCCTGCGTTTCCCTGGGCATGAGAAAACTAAGTTCCGCAAGGGTATACCCGACGGTTGGGAAATTGTGAAGCTGGGAGACTTGATCAACATGAAGATGGGGCAAAGTCCGCCTTCGGAGTTTTATAACAGTTCAGGTGACGGATTGCCCTTTAATCAAGGTGTGGGCACTTATGGACACAGATTTCCCCGAAAGGCAATGTTTTGCTCATGTAATGGCAGAATAGCAAACCAAGGTGATATCCTTTTCAGCGTCAGGGCGCCTGTAGGAAGGTTAAATATTGCTGATTGCAAAATGATAATCGGAAGAGGCCTGGCTGCCCTAACACATAAGGCAGGCTACAACTCCTTTTTATTCTATCTATTGAAGACGATCTTTGCGAGTGAAGATATTATCGGAAATGGTGCTATATTCAACTCGGTTGGAAAAGATGAATTATATGCTTTTAAAATTTTGCAACCAAACTCATCACTTGATAAGCAATTCAATGATAATGTGAGAACGTTAGACAAAGAAATTGAGTTCCTTTTAAAGGCAGTGGAAAAGCTTATCACCTCCCGTGACCGCCTCCTCTCCCGTCTCATGACCGGCAAGCTGGACGTGGAAAATCTCGATATCCGTTTCCCCAAAAGCATGGAGGAAGGCATTGCCTAATTTCATCTCGGAAGATCAGATCGAGAAAGCAACCGTCAAACTCCTTACGGAGAGATTCCGATACCGCGCCGTCAACTGCTTTACCCAGGAAGCAGATGATTTGGGCGACCGCTCGAACCGCGCCTCCAAGCAGGAGGTGATCTTCTTCGATATCCTCAAGGAATATGCCGTAAGAATCAATCCGTGCATACCCGAGGCGGCCATCGATGATGCCATATCGCAATTGACAGCGCGGCGCTATGCCATGTCGCCAATCCTGGCCAATAAAGAGGTCTATGGATTGATCCGCGACGGCATTCCCGTGGAGTATCAGAACGAAGAGGGCCGAACGGAACACGGCAGGGTACAGGTCATCGACTTCAGCAACACGGCGGCAAACGACTTTCGGGCGGTTACCCAGCTTTGGATCAAAGGGGAGCGCTATCCCCGGCGGCCCGATATCATCATCTACATCAACGGTCTGCCGCTGGTCTTTATTGAGCTGAAAAATTCCAATATCAAGGTAAAAAACGCCTATGACGACAACCTGACCAATTACAGGAAAGACATTCCGCTCCTGTTCCAGTACAATGCCTTGTGCATTCTATCGAATGCCATCGATACCAAGGTCGGGAGCTTTACCGCCGGTTGGGAATATTTCTTCAACTGGCTGCGTGTGGATGACGAAACGGAAAAGATCGACCGCAAGGAAATAGAACGCGCCGGTACCAGCCTGGAGCGGGTGGTCATGAGCCTGCTCCCGAAGGAAAGGCTCCTCGATTACATAGAAAACTTCATTCTGTTCCACAAGGATACGACAAAGATCATCACACAGAACCATCAATTCATCGGCGTCAACAAGGCAATTGCATCTTTCCGGGAGCGCCAGGAGAAGAAGGGCAGGCTGGGTGTCTTCTGGCATACACAGGGAGCGGGGAAGAGCTTTTCCATGATTTTTCTGGCACGCAAAATCTTCAGGAAGGACAAGGGGAACTTCACTTTCGCTGTCATCACCGACCGCGAAGACCTGGACGGCCAGATCTACCGGAACTTTCTCGATAC
>CAZTYA010000312.1:0-3011 GCA_964617255.1 uncultured Syntrophales bacterium | reverse complement strand
CCGTTATGCTCCAGCACCTGCAATTTTTGTCCCGGGTGAAGATTCAAGGATTCTCTGACAATCTTTGGAATAACGACCTGATATTTGGGAGACAAAGTAACTGTCTGCATAACACTTCCTCCATCGATTAATATTGTATTACGCCATCATGATCGATGCATAAAGTCAAAGCTATTATGACAGTTATTTATCTGTCCAGGACATCGCGTATTTTTTGGAGCAAAGCCTGTAAAGACAGAGGCTTGGGAATGAAATCAAATACTTTGTCCTCAATCCCTTTGGCAAGGATGATATCTTCCGTGTAGCCGCTCGTAAAAAGGACTTTAATTTCCGGATTTTTCATGTGTAATGCCTCATAAACATCCCGTCCGTTCTTTTTAGGCATCACCGAGTCAAGAATCAACAGCTTGACATCCGGGTTGTTCCGATAGAGGGTGATGGCCTCTTCGCCGTCCACCGCTTCAATGACCCGGTAGCCGTAACGACTGAGGGCGTCGCGCATGAATTGCATGACCTCCGGATTATCCTCGGCAACCAGGATGGTCTCCTTGCCGGATAAGATAGGCATGGCAGTTTCTATAACATCCTTTGGGCGACCGATGATCAAAGGCAGATAAATGGAAAAGGTTGAACCGCGGCCGGGGACACTGTCCAGAGAAATAAATCCATCATGCTGCTTGACAATACCATAGACCGTAGCCAGACCAAGGCCTGTTCCTTTCCCCAGTTCCTTGGTCGTAAAGAAGGGATCGAAAACCTTCTCCCGCGTTGGTTCATCCATCCCGATGCCGGTGTCGGATACCATGATCAACGCATAACGACCAGGCTTGCCGAAGCCATAAGTTTCGGCGAAACGCGCATCCATGAAAACAACACTTGTCTCGACCGTAAGCGTGCCGCCCTGCGGCATGGCGTCCCTGGCGTTCGCGATAAGGTTAAACAGGATCTGATCCATTTGCGACTTGTCGGACATGATGATGACATCCTCTTGCGTAAGCAGTATCTGCAGTTCAATATCCTCGGTCAGAAGTCTTGAAAGGAGCTTTTCCGTCTCCCGAATGGCCTGGTTGACATGCAACGGTTTATAACTGACCGCCTGCTGACGGCTGAAAACGAGCAGCCCCTTGGTCAGGTCGGCCGCCTTGCGGGAAGCCGCCAGGATTTGTTCCACAAAGGTGAACAAAGGATCGCTTGATTCCATCTTTGTCTTGATAAGGGTGGCGCATCCGATCAGGACAGTCAGAAGATTATTGAAATCATGGGCAATGCCGCCTGCGAGGGTGCCGATGGCCTCCATTTTTTGCACCTGCCGCAGTTGCGTTTCGAGCTGGCGAATTCTCGTAATGTCCTCACAGGTCATTATGTAACTTCCGGAGGCCAAAAAAGAAGAAACAAACTGCACGGTTTTTTGCGTACCGTCTTTACAGGCCACCGTAAAGACACGCGCTTTTCGTTCACCGGGTAGGGCATCCGTCAGATCTTCCTTCCAGTTTGCAATCACCATGCGCCGGTATTCGTCGTCAGGATAGGCTTTGCTAAACCAGGCCCGACCATCCGGAATATCCGATAAATCGTAGCCAAAAAGCTCAGTCATTCTTGCGTTGATATAGGTGAAACGTCCTTCCTTGCTGATCAGAACCATACCAAAAGGCGCGTTATCCGACAGGGTTTTGAGCTTCTCCCGCTCCGTCAGGATTTCTGCTTCGGCCTGCTTGCGGGCGGTGATATCCTGAACAAAAGCAACGGTATACTCTTCACCGGTATAATCGAAGATGCTGCTGACGACCGAAACAGGAAATATGGTGCCGTCTTTGCGCTGATGATGTGTTTCGGTCACGCCATAGCGGGTTTGCCGCATCTGTTCCCAGTCCTTTTCCCACAGATCACCGGCCCGAAAATCGGGATCAAAATCAGAAACGCTCATCTGCAGGAGTTCCTCCCGACCGTACCCCAGGGAGCGGCAGGCGGCTTCATTAGCCCGAACCACCTGTCCTTTCCGGTCAAGCCAGAAAGTAGCCACTTCAGAATGCTCAATGGTAAATTCGGTAAATCGCAGTTCTTCCTCAGCCTTTTTTAACTCCGTAAGATCAATATCCAAACAGAACAGCTCCAGTTCGGACCCGGTTACCTTCACCAGGGCGTGATTGGAGAAAACGGAAACCCGGGACCCGTCTTTTCTCATCAGGGACAATTCCGCCGAGGGGATTACCTGACCGGTTTGAGACATCTGTAACATGCCTTCCTTAACCTCCTGCTGCATTTCGGAAGGAATAATCAGGTCCAGCAGACTGCGCCCGACAGCTTCCTGCGCCTTATATCCGTAGAATCGTTCGGAGGCCTGATTCCAGTAAGTCGTGGTGCCGTCCAACCGGTATCCCTGAATGGCAATGGCCGGAACATCCTGCAGCAACAAGCGGAACCGCTCCTCGCTGGCCTTGATGGCTTCCGCCATCTGTTTCCTTTCCACGATTTCACGCTGCAAACGTTCGATCGAACCTTTCAGTTCCACCGACATGGCGTTAAATGTATCGGCCAGTTCGCCGATCTCATCGGACCGCTCGACGATGACCGATTCTCCCCACTTGCCTCCGGCGATCCTTTTCGCCATGGTATTCAGATGCAGAATCGGTTCGGTCAGATAACGGGCCGTCAAAACGCCGATTACGATCGCCACCAGCAGTGCCAGGGCGGAGAAGAGCAGATTGTGCCGTGCATTTTGGTTGATATAGCCCATAAAATCCGTTTCCGGGACAATGATCACCATCCGCCAGTTCAGATCGCCCTTATTAAAAGGAACAATCTGCATCATGTAGCGCACACCGGATTGGGAAAAATTAAGCTGTTGGGGCTTGGTCAGTCCAGCCTGCGGCCCGTATTTACTTAAAATCATCCGCATACCGAAAGCGGTGACGGCGTTTTGGCTGTTAACGGCGGCAATCCGCCGTTGCTCCGTGATCACGGTTTCAGGATAGCTTTTCCCCTTTTGCCGACGGAAGGGAATTTCGCCCGTG
>CAZTYA010000311.1:0-3014 GCA_964617255.1 uncultured Syntrophales bacterium | reverse complement strand
TCGTCATCGCCATCACCTCTTTCCTGTTTTTGTACCTGGGCTACAAGCTGGATGAATACCTTGGCACGGCCCCGAACTTCATGTTCGGCCTGTTCTTCCTGGCGGTGTTCACCTGCATCGGACGCCTCTATCAGGAAGCCTGGCTCAAGAGAAAAGACGTCTAACCTTCGAGAAGGTTATTTATATAGGTTTCAGGAAAACCCCTTCGCATAAATGCGAAGGGGTTTTCTTTTGTCCCCTCTGCATGACGTTGACGGATCCTTATCGAAAAAAATGGAGGAAGTTTTCCCGGAACTGTCATAGAATTCAAGCAAATTGTGCGGTATGCTTTGTTGTAAAACATTACTCCGAACGGTACGATATGGATTAAAGAGCAACGATCATGACTTTTAACAGGCGCTCTCGTACAGCTCTTCTTCTGTCGGCTTTGGTCTGCCTCGGTCTTTGGGCGTGTACACCGGAACCGACATTGTCCCGGCTTTCCAGCGACGCGGTCATCCTGGCTTTCGGCGACAGCATCACCTACGGCACCGGCGCCGCCGCGCCGCAGAGCTATCCCGCCGTTCTGGAGACACTGACCCGAAGGCGCGTCATCAATGCCGGCGTTCCGGGAGAGGTTAGCGCCGAGGCTCTGGCGCGTCTTCCCGACGTGCTGGCGCAGGAAAAACCGGACCTCCTTATCCTTTGCCACGGCGGCAACGACCTGTTGCGGCGGCTCGATTTGCAGCAGACCAAAAGAAATCTGGAAGCCATGATCAAAACGGCAAAGGAGAAAAACATCGCCGTTGTACTCATCGCCGTTCCGGCGCCCGGGATTTTTCTGAAACCGCCTGCTTTCTACGAAGAAATCGCCGATGATCAGAGAATCCCCCTGGAAGAGAACATTCTGGAGACCATCCTGTCCGACGGCACGCTGAAAGCGGATTACATCCATCCCAACGCCTCAGGCTACAGCATGATGGCGGAAGCCATCCGTGATTTGCTGCAGAAAAGTGATGCGTTGTAATAATTTCAACCGGCGGCATACGCCTGTTCCGTTGTTCATATACTCTTGACTGGAGTATGATGAATACATATGATATGAGCCGTTTGCTCGACCATTAAGCGAGCTGTAAGTCAGGGCAAGAAAAGGAGATTCATTATGTGGGAATATACGGATAAAGTGCGGGAACACTTCCTCGATCCGAAAAACGTCGGCGAGGTGGAAAATCCGGATGGGGTGGCCGAAGTCGGCTCCATTGCCTGCGGGGACGCCCTCAAACTCACCTTCAAGCTGGATGAAAACCAGCGCATCAAGGATATCAAGTTCAAAACTTTCGGCTGTGCCAGCGCCATCGCCTCCTCATCGGCCCTGACGGAAATGGCCAAGGGCATGACCCTGGACGAGGCCATGAAGATCACCAACCAGGATATTGCCGCTTATCTGGGCGGCCTTCCTCAGGAAAAGATGCACTGTTCAGTCATGGGTAAGGAAGCCCTGGAAAAGGCCATTGAAAACTACCGCGGCGCGCCGGTCAAGGCACCCGGCGAGCAGATTATCTGTGAATGTTTTGGTGTCACCGACAAGGAAATTGAACGGGCCGTCCTGGAAAACAACCTGACGACCGTTGAGGAAGTGACGAATTACACCAAAGCCGGCGGCGGCTGCGGTAACTGCCATGAAGCGATCCGTCAGATCATCGAGCGGGTCCGCGGCAATAAGGAAGTAAAACCGATTTTAAGACCAAGACTTTCCAACATCCAGAAGATCAAGATGATCGAGGAGACCCTGGAGCGGGAAATCCGACCTTCTTTGAAACTTGACGGCGGCGACATCGAATTGATCGACGTGGAGGGTAACCGGGTTCTTGTCGCCACCCGGGGCATGTGCGCCACCTGCAAGGCCGCCGATATTACCCTCAAACATTTCGTAGAGGCGAAACTCCGGGATCTCGTTTCGCCCGACCTGGTTGTTGAGGAGGTGACGCCATGAATGTCGTTTATCTTGACAACAATGCCACCACCCAGGTTTCGGGAGAGGTCATGGGCGCCATGATGCCCTTCTTCGGCAACTTCTACGGAAACCCCTCCAGCATGCATACCTTCGGCGGACAGGTCGCACATAAAATCCGCGAAGCCAGGGAAAAAGTGGCGGAACTGATCGGCGCCCATCCCGATGAAATCATCTTCACAAGCTGCGGCACGGAAAGCGACAACGCCGCGATCCGCTCGGCCCTCTATACGGCGCCGGAAAAACGCCATATCGTCATAAGCCGGGTGGAACATCCCGCCGTCCGGGCCTTGTGCGCCCACCTGGCCGGTCAGGGTTACCGCGTCACAGAACTGCCCGTGGACAAAGACGGACGCCTTGACATGGCGCAGTACGAAAACAGTCTCACCACCGATACGGCAATTGTCAGCCTGATGTGGGCCAATAACGAAACGGGTGTCATTTTCCCCGTGGAGGACGCCACCCGCATGGCCCGGGAACGAGGTATTCTCTTCCACACCGATGCGGTCCAGGCCGCAGGGAAAATCCCCATCGACATGAAACAGAACACAATTGATATGCTCTCTATTTCGGGCCATAAACTCCACGCCCCCAAGGGGATCGGCATTCTCTATGTCCGCAAAGGTACGAAGTTTTCCCCGTTTCTGATCGGCGGCCACCAGGAACGGGAACGACGCGGCGGAACGGAGAATACACCCAGCATCATCGGACTGGGCAAGGCCTGTGAGCTCGCCCGCCTCAGCATGGAGCGCGAGAATACCTATGTCAAAGAATTGCGGGACCGTCTGGAAACAGCTTTGCTCACCGCCATCCCCAACAGCCGGGTAAACGGCGACACGGAGCATCGCCTCCCGAATACCACCAACATCAGTTTCGAGTTTGTCGAGGGCGAGGGAATCCTCCTGATGATGGACCAGTACGGGATCTGCGCCTCTTCCGGTTCGGCCTGCACGTCGGGGTCTCTCCAGCCTTCCCATGTCCTGCGGGCCATGGGGGTTCCTTTCACAATGGCCCACGGTTCCAT
>CAZTYA010000310.1:0-3024 GCA_964617255.1 uncultured Syntrophales bacterium | reverse complement strand
GGGGACGGGGAGGCTCAGAAGGGCGATTGTCTTTGATCAGCCAGTTCAATAGCGCGTTGCTGACGCTGATGAGGATAGAACCGAAAACAGCGGTCCAGAAGCCGGCAACATGAAAACCGGTGATGACATGTGAAACCAGCATGAGCAGGGCCGCATTGATGATGAAAATAAAAATCCCGAAGGTAATCAAATTGATCGGGAGGGTCAGTAAAATGAGCAGAGGCCGAATCAAGCTGTTCAAAATCCCCAACAGGGCCGCGGCCATCAGTGCCGAGGCAAAATCATCAACTTTAATGCCGTCCAGGAGATAGGAAACAATCAGGATCGATAATGTCAGCAGGATCCATTTAACGAGCAGCTTCAAGCAAAACCTCCCCACATTCCCAATATCGCTATACACCATGGAAAAAGAGAGGCAAAAAGGCTTTTTGCCTCTCCTGATTTGCCATGGATTTTCATCATTCGGGTTTGAAATACTCTTTTCCCGCACCGCATACCGGGCAAGCCCAACCTTCGGGCAGATCTTCAAATTTCACGCCGGGGGCAATCCCTCCGTCCGGATCACCCTTGACCGGATCATAAATGTAACCGCATACACTGCAAACATATTTTTGCATCATAATCCTCCTTTTCTGTGAGATTATCCGTTTATCAACCGATGGCCGCGCGTATTTTTTCTCCCAGGGCTCCGCCGCGAGCATAACATTCCTTGAGAATCCCTTCGGTCGGCGCATTTTTGACCTTCAGGGGCTCGCCTGTCATATCGATACCCATTTCCTTCATCTGGGCGTCGATATGTACGGATGCTTCTCCACTCCAGCCATAGGAACCGAAGGTAAATCCCATCAGATTCTTCGGCTTCAGGCCCTTCATGTAAGTCAGAATATCCGCCATCTGGGGGAGCATATTGTTGTTCAGCGTCGAGGAACCGACGACTACGGCGGCTGCATCCAGCAGTTCGTACATAATGTCGCTGCGATGATAGCTGTCCATGCACATGACTTTCACATGAATCCCCTGACAGGTAAGCCCCTCCGCAATGGCCCGCGCCATTTTTTCCGTATTGTGCCACATGGAACCGTAAACGATGACCGCCTTGGCGGTTGGTTTCTGAGCCGTCCACTCGACATACTTCTGGATGATCCATTGGGGATTTTTCTTCCAGATGGGACCGTGGTCGGGAGCGATGATCCGGATGTTGAGACCGTAGGTGGCGACCCGCTGGATCAGTTTCGATACCAGGGGCGCATAAGGCATTAAAATATTTGCGAAGTATGTCGAGGCCTCATATTCCAGAATATCCTGGGGTATGTCTCCATCGAACCGTTCAGACGAGGCGTAATGCATCCCGAAACCATCCTGGGAAAAGAGGAGCTGGTCGTCTTCCAGGTAGGAAAACATGCTGTCCGGCCAATGAACCATCCTGGTTTCCAGGCAGGTCAGGTTCATGTTACCCAGGGAAATCGAATCTTCATCCTTGACGGGAATAATCTCCTGAGGCAGCGCAAAGAGTTCCTTCAGCACCTTCGCACCCATGGTGGAGGCGTAAACTGTGTCCGGCTTAATTTCCGCCATGACTTCGGGCAGACAGCCCGTGTGGTCCATTTCGGCGTGATTCGAGACGATGATCTCAATATCCTGCGGGTCGAGGACCGAATTGATACGGGCCATCATTTCAGCCTTGAAGGGTGCTTTGACCGCATCGATCAGGGTGGGCCTTTCCGCCATGATCAGATAGGCATTATAGGTGCTTCCCCTTTTGGTCTGATAACCATGGAAATCGCGAATATTCCAGTCGACGGCCCCCACCCAGTAGACGTTATTACTGATTTTAACTGCGCTATACATGCTATTGTGCAACCTCCCTTCTTTAAAAATCGATCTGACTTGCCGGCGGTTAAATATTGTATCGAGGACATTAACAAAGTTTCCCGAGATTCGTCAACAAGTCATCTTATGGAGCCCGCATTTCGCCGGTTGACAAAGATTCTTTTTTATATTATTGAGCACCGACTTTTTTATTTATTCCTCAGTAGCTCAGTCGGTAGAGCAGATGGCTGTTAACCATCGGGTCCGTGGTTCGAGTCCGCGCTGGGGAGCCAGACATTACCAAAACTGGGCACTCTATTGGGGTGACCCAGTTTTGTTGTTTGTAGGGCTCCGGCAAGTGCCCCATAACTACCCTTCAAATGGACGTTTTCACCTTCAACCCTGATCTCATCCACCAGCAGTTTGATATATTCCTTGCCGAAGTTTGATTCTTTGTCCTTCAGTTTTTCCGATAACACCGAACAAAAAGCCTGAACATTCTTAGGTCCAAGCTTTGACACCGGGAGTTCCGTTTCCCTTTTCAGGCTTGCCATTTCCGTCAGGATTTCCTGTCTTCTGGATTGATGTTTGTGAACCCTTTCGTGGAGAGTTGAATCCAATGGCAAAATACCCTTTTCAACAGCTTCATAAAGCCGATCCGTCTTTTGCTTCTGGTCTTCAAGTTCCTTCGAAAGCTTCTTGAGTTTATTGTTCTGATCTTCCTTGGATCCTTTCAAGTCATTTCCCATGGCCTTCAGCATGGCAGTGACCCTGGTGGGCGTAAAAACCTTTTCGGCCAGAGCTTCAAGAATGAGAGCGTCCAGTTTTTCCATTCTGATGTTTTGGGTTGGACAAGCGTCTTTCCCATGATGAATACGAGTCGTGCATTTATAATAGCGATAACTTCCACCTTTGCCCGTGGCTAGAGTCATCGGCGCACCGCATTGACCACACTTCAAAAGGCCCGTTAAAAGTGTAGGTGAATTCACAACCCTTGGCGGCACATTCTGCGGGGAACGTTCAAACTTCCTTTGCTGTGCAAGATCAAAGATTTCTTTGTCAAGAATCGGCTCAACGGATATTTCAACCCATTCGGATTCTGGTTTTACTTTCCTTGTTTTAGTTTCCATCCGGTTAAACGTGTATTGTCCAAGATAAAGACGGTTGGAAAGAAGCTTGCTGATCATGGTTATTTTCCATGTTTTCCCCCTCATT
>CAZTYA010000309.1:0-3037 GCA_964617255.1 uncultured Syntrophales bacterium | reverse complement strand
GATTCTGCTTTCGACCTATCACGCCGGTGAATACTTCGATTACAAAGAAGATGCTTTCTCCAAAGCGAAGTTCAACAGTCGTTTTTCCGGCGGATCCGGTATTATGCCGACCCAAATTCTGGCTCGGCGGATACCCTTGGTGACCAGCATTGTTGCGATCCTTTTGGCGGGGGGAGTAGGTGTGGTTCTTCAGTTCGTATACCATACCGGCCCTTATACCCTGCTGCTTGGTTGCCTGGGGGCACTGTCAGGCTTTTTCTACTCCACCAAACCGTTGCGGCTCGTCGAACGGGGTTGCGGCGAGCTGTTCATCGCCTTTTGCTACGGCTGGCTTCCCGTTGCCACAGCATTTTATCTGCAGACCGGATATTTTCATCCCTTGGTTCACTGGATCAGTCCCCCGATTGCGCTGACCATCTTCAACGTGATTCTGCTGAATGAATTTCCCGACTACGAAGCCGACAAGGCTGTCGGGAAAAGAAACCTCCTGGTGCGTCTGGGGTGGGAAAAGGGAATGCTCCTGTTCATCACGGTTTCCGTTGCCGCTTGGATCACCATCTTTGCGTCCATCTACGGCGGCGTTCCCCTGAAAGTGCTGCATGTTTATGTGCCGGTATTTTTCATTTCCCTGCTGAGCCTTTTTCTCATCTTCAGAAACTGGCACCAAAAACCCGAAACCCTGGAAATCCTTTGCGGGATGAACATTGCCGTCAATCTGGGTACCACCGGTGCCTTTATTTATGCCCTGGCCTGAAGGATTAATCTTTGAATAAACCTCGTGGATGTGAGAACAAATGACCATCTTTAACCATCGCGCGCCAATCAAACCTTTTTTTTATCCCCCATCGCTGCTGCTCCGCCAGTTGGGAAGTGTCCTGCTCATGACCTACTTAAACGGCTGGAAGAAATTCCCCTTGTGGCTGTACCGTCATGCTTTTTCTTCCATCCCCGTTTCCAACGGCGCCACCGGCATGGGTTGCATCGGCTATCCCGGTCATCCCGTATGGGAAGTTACCTCCGCATGCAACCTGACCTGCATCCACTGTCATGCCGTAAGCGGCAAACCCGGCCCGAACGAGTTGACCACCGATGAAGGGAAAAAGCTCATCGATCAGATTGCCGAGGTGAGCGCCTTCCGAACCCTCGTCTATACGGGAGGGGAACCTCTCGTTCGGCCCGATATTTTCGAGCTCCTCCGCCACTCACGGGATGTCGGGTTTGCCAACATCATCGCCACCAACGGTACACTCATCGATGAGGAAATGGCCTGGAAACTGAAGGATCATGGCGTGGTTTGCAACGCCATCAGCCTCGATTCGCCCAACCCCGAACGACATAACTTTATCCGGAATTCAGTCGAAGGCTTCGACCTGGTTCAGCGGGCGATCGAAGCCACCCAAAAGGCGGGAATTCTTCTGCAAATCAACACCACGGCTATGGAATACAACATGCCCGATTTGGAAGATCTGATCGATTTCGTCGACAAGGTTGACGGGGGAATCATGCTCATGTATCAACTCGTAGCCGTAGGCCGGGGGGAAAGAATCAAAAACGCCACCCTGAAGAAAGCAGCAAACAGGCAATTGAGCGAGCTGATTTCGCGGAAACAGAAAAGCTGCAAGACCATCGTTGAACCCGTTGCGGGACCCCAGTACTGGCCGTATCTCCTGGAAAAAAAGCGCTGCACCAACGGTCTGTGGCGACGTGCGGCGGAACAGGTCTTTCATGGCTGCGCCGCCGGGCGGGGCTTTGCATACATCAAGGCCAACGGCGATGTCTGGCCTTGCCCTTTTGTTGAAATCAGCGGCGGTAATGTGAGAACGCAGTCTTTCAAGTCCATCTATGAGACCTCCAGTGTGTTTCGCAACCTGAGAAACCGGGAAAACACGCTGAAAGGACTCTGCGGCGACTGTCAGTATCGTAAAATCTGTGGAGGCTGCCGGGGTAGAGCACTGGCGTACAGTGGTGATTATCTTGCCGAAGATCCACGATGTTTCATCCGGGATTCCGGAATGCCCTGAAGAGAAGAAAACGGATAGCAGGTTAGACGGCGCACCCGCTGATGCAGAAAAGGGGATGTCCCAAATATCTGCTCCTCGACTAAATTAGGGCTTGAACCGCTGCTGCACGAAGCTGTTTTCCGGGTATTCTTTCCGTAACGCCGCCTCAAACCGGCGCCATTTACGGCGAATTTTTCTTTCCGCCATAAAATCAACATAATCACAGACGGGGATGAAATCGGAATGACCGATATTGTCAATAATGACCAAGCGTCCTTCTCTGGCATTGAGTTTTTGATAAAGGATATTTTTGTCCTTGATGGTCATGGTCACAATTTTCCATGCGAGCAAATAATCCCTCAGATGATCAAAGGCAACAGACAAAAATTTGTAATCATTATCTATTTCAACAGGTGAAGCCAGGTAATGCTTAAGTGTTTTTGAAATCTCGCCGTCATAATCTCGGATCAGATCAAAAATGTACCCCGGTCCCCGACTCGTCAATACTTCTCCATGAAATTTCGGCAACATGGTCCAGGGAACGTTCTTTTTTTCAAGGAGTCGATAATACTTAACTTCCCGTGCCGCCTCAATCAAGGGCGTCTTGGATTGCAGCGGCAGCAGAACCTTAACACATAAACGCCCATCCTGCGGATGGCCGTAACAGACGCGATGCAAACCCTTCCCCACCACGAGCGCCGATTCTAAATCAAGCATGGTTAATCCTCTTTCAATTACCCATCTTACTCTGTAAGCTTCTCATATCCGGCTTTATATGATCACGTGCGTTTGTAAACGTCTCGCTGCGATTCAAGCTCAACATCACGGTATCCCATATGCATTGCCGTTGATGCTTGTCAACATCTTTGTCTTCCCATTTTTCCCAGTTCATTTCTCTTCGCTTTCATTCTGGTCCTTATTGGAGTGATGGAATGAATTGTGATATGACCAAATTCGGCTTATCCACCTAATTTACACATCATGGAGACGACAAATGACCGATTTTGAAAAGGGGCTGCGGCTCTACGACCACCCGG
>CAZTYA010000308.1:0-3045 GCA_964617255.1 uncultured Syntrophales bacterium | reverse complement strand
ACCTTCCTCTCGCCGCTAATGATATTCCATGAGCCGTCCGTGTCTTTCATGCACCGGAATGTCAGGCCTTCCCGGGTAACAATTCTAAGTCCCTGGATATCTGACGCTTTCAGGGGGAGAAACCGTTCCCCTTGGGGGAGAACCTTTTGATCCGGCGTGTCCTCTACGAAAATGAGATAGAAGAGAAACAGCACTGCAAACAAAATTGCGGCGATGAAAATTGGTTTTTTCAACGTTTCTGTTTTCTCCTCCAGGCGACCACAACACCGATGGCCATAATGAGGGCCGGTTGCAGGATGACGACAGCAATAAAGACCATTCGGGCTTGCACCGGCGGCAGGACAAGCGGAGCTTTATCACCTGCCGTCAGGTTCTTTCTGATGACAATGAGTGGCTGGTCTTCCGTGAGATAACGTACGGTATTCATAAACAAGTTCCGATTTCCCGCCAGGTCAAGGTACTGATTCGAGATGAATTCGGATGAACCGAAGACAACGAGACGTCCCTTGAAAGGTGCTGTCTTGGGTTTATTTTGCTCGGTTTCTGCGATGCCTTCCACGACGACCGCCACCGGTATGGGGCCTTTCTGATCACGCCCGGTATCGTAACGAACATCTCCTTGTTCGGCAAGGGCCCTGTCAATCTCAGACCAGCTCTGGTCACTGCTCAGCGCCAGAGAGGTCACACTGATGCCGGGAAGGACCGCATCTCCTTTTAACACAGAACGGGCCATCGGGAATATGGTCGGGATTGTAAATTTTTCCGTAATCGTGTGATCGAGATAGGATTGGATGATCGGGACCAGGGGGCCCTTGGCCATAAGATAATTCACAGGATCGACGAGAATGTCGTTGACCAGCTTCAGGTCATAAGACCCGATCAGTGCTGCCAAGCCGAAATCCGATCCGGGGTCGATGGCCAGGATGACTTTGCCCCCCTGTTTCAAATACCCTTGCAGGGCTGCGACTTCACCGGGGGCGAAGTTCTCTTTTGGACCGTTGGCGATAACCAGGGCCGCATCCGTGGGAACTTGCCGGCTCGAAAGCAGAAGCAGGGTTTTTACGAGATAGTTTTCCGTTTCCAGGGTTGTTTTCAACAGCTCGGAACTGCTGCCGTCCATATTATTCGGTTCCTTCAATGTCCGTTCGCCATGACCCGTCAGGAAATAAATGATTTTCTGCTGAGGGTTGTTCAGGGAGAGGATGGCGTTGATGATGCTTTCCTCTCCGGCGGCGGGAAGCATTTTGTACTTGCCGTTCATTTCGATGACGACCGTTCCGTAGTTACTCACGCCGAAACGTTTCGCCAGGGCGGGATTGCGGTCGGGATCGTAGAGATGATAGGTAAAATGCCTGCTGGCCAGGGCAAAAGGATCGAGGACATTCATCAATTCCCGCTTCTGATTACGCTGGAAAAAAGCCGTGACCCGGATGGGGGCCGTGATCCTTTCCATGATCTTTTCCGACGCGGCGGACAGACTCATGTCCTTGCGCGGAGTCAGGTCGAACCGGACATTGTGTCGATTGGCGATCGCCTGGATCAGGATCACAATGCCCAGCAGAAGAATAATGAACAGAATAAGACTCAGCCATTGACGGGTACTGTATTCAAAGAGAAAATGTCGAACCTCTGTGTAATTAAGGACCGCGTATGTCAGGACGCCGAGAACGCCGCTCAGGAGGCAGCCAAATCCCCAGATACGCCAGTCACCGCCGAAAGCGATCAGCGCCAGACCCGACAGGCTGAGGAAAATGCCAAACCATAGCAGATAAGAGAGAAGATTTTTTTTCATTGGACGCCCCTCCATTTCCTGGCGGAAAGGGCGAGCATCGCGAGGACGACAAACACCAGGTGAAAGTTGACAAAGAAGATGATGTCCTTCAGATCGATGGCGCCCCGGGTAAAGTTATAAAGCCGATCGAAGAGGGAAAAATTCAGCAAAATATTAATCACATCAGGATTGGCCACGGCCTCATTCCAGGTCAAAAACCAGAACATCAGTAAAACGAGGTAGGTGCCCAAAGCGGCCACGATCTGGTTCTCCGTCAGGATCGAAATCGTGACCCCGCAAATGATGAAGGCAGAACCCATTAGGAACAGACCCAGATACCCCGCAAAGAGGGGACGCAGGTCGATATGAAAGAGAAGGGTTGTGATCGCCGGGTAAGTCAAGGTCAGGCCCAGCATGATGACCAGCATCAACATTGCGGAGAGGTATTTACCCGCAAACAATTCCCAGTCGCGCAGTGGATATGTCCAGAGGAGTTCGATGGTGCCGAGTTTTTTTTCCTCGGCAAACAGACGCATCGTAATCAGCGGCATGATGATGGTCATCATGTAACGGATGTCATTGAAGTAGAGTTCCCAAATCTTTTCGAAATCCACTTTTTTAAGGGTCCACATGACGTACATGATAAGATCGGTGTAGAAAAAATAGCCGGCCAGAAGGAGAAAGGCGGAAATGATGACGTAAGCAATGAACGATTGGAAGTAGGATTGTATCTCCCGCCGAAAGATGTACCACATGCCCATCTATGCTGCCTCCTCCTTTGTGACCAGTTCCAGGAAGACGTCTTCCAGGGTCAGGTTTTGTTTTTTCATCTCAAGAATGGGACCGCCTTCGGTATGGATCAGACCGGACAACTCTCTCAGTATGGCTTCGTCCTTTTGGACCTGGATGGTGAAGGCCCGGGCGCCGGAGAAGGTCGCTTCCGATGCTTCCACCGCGACGACACCGGTAATGCCGGCGATATGCTTTTCCAGTTGAGGATTGTTGCCGTAGTACTGGATATAAATATGGCCGTACATTTGAATCTTTTCCTGGAGATTTTGGGGTGTATCCAGGGCGATCAGACGTCCCTTGTGGATGATGATGACCCGGTTACACGTTTCGCTGACTTCGGGAAGAATATGGGTACACAGGATGATTGTCCGCTCCCGGCCGAGATTCTTGATCAGAGAACGGAAATCCGAGACCTGCCGGGGATCGAGGCCGATCGTCGGTTCGTCCAGAATGAGAATGTCCGGATTGTTCAAAAGCGCCTG
>CAZTYA010000307.1:0-3047 GCA_964617255.1 uncultured Syntrophales bacterium | reverse complement strand
CGTGGCCAGGAAACAGACTCTGTTTTCATTCGCAAAATTGATGCAACTTTTTTTGTCCGCCATGTTCGTTCCTCCCCTTGTTTTCGTTCGATCCTGTCATAATCCTGTTGTATCAGATGATAATGCCGGTCTCCTGTTTCGATTTCGGGAATTTAGTCCAATATAAAGGGTTGGCGTTCACACCGACTGTTCAGCGCCGATCTTGGACAATATCTGGATTCTTCGTGTCGTTTGAATACCCCCCGTGAAGCAAAGAAAAACTAAAACGAGCCTCGACAAATGTCAATGATTTTATGAGTTAATCAATTCCCAGGCCTTTAATCAAGCACAATCATATCAGTCGGGAGCGTCTTTGTCCTTTGTCATGAAAGCATGAGAGAAAAAGCAATCAAATTAGTGCATCCGGAAGGAACCAACGCCCTTGAAAAACATGGCTACGACATGCTGGAAGCGATTGCTGCGTCAATACCTGGTGAGCCGGAACTTAAAAACGAATAGACTTTTTCGATTCGTTACCTGGGAGAACCTTGATGAATAAAGCCTGACCGATTGAAGCACGGCCTTGATTTGACGGACGCCTTCCTCGGAGATCAGCGGGCCGTTCATGTCTAAAGACGAGTGCGTACCTACTCGCACCACGATGCATTGCCTCCCGGTTTTTGCATTGACAGACAAAAGCGTCTTGCACTATGGTCTCAAGCCAAAAGGCTTTTTTTATCCGCTCATTCCAAAGGAGATTCGTTCATGCGGTTTAGTTCCCTTCTTTATATGGTAATGGTTGTGTCTTTGGCCGGCTGTCTGGCCAAAACGCTGCCGCCAGTCGCGGTCAAGATGCCGGAACGAGTCATCCATTACCAGCGGGAAGTGAAACCGATCCTCGACCGGCGCTGCACGGTTTGTCATTCCTGCTACAATTCACCCTGCCAGCTTAAACTTGATTCGTATGAAGGTGCCGACCGGGGCGCCACGAAACGAGCGATTTATAACGCCTCACGGCTTAAGTCGATGGATCCGACCCGCCTTTTCGTCGATGCACAGAATACACAGGACTGGCGGAAAAAAGGATTTTGCAGCGTTACGCAGAGCGCTGTAAGTGGTGATACGAACGACTCAATCATGATCCAGCTTCTGTCACACAAAATGAAAAATCCGAAAAGCCGTGGCGAGTACCGTCCGGAAACGGATGAACTGACCTGCGCCGAGAATCAGGAAGAATTAAGCGGTTACCTCGAAAAACATCCCAATCGCGGCATGCCCTACGGATTTCCGCCGCTGAAAGAAACTGAATTCGAAATCATCGCCGGCTGGCTGGCGCAGGGCTCAAAAGGACCCGATGCCACCCAGCAAAAGGAACTGGTTACCCCCAAACCCGGTGATGCTCAAGCCATCAAAAAGTGGGAAGCTTTTCTGAACCAGGAAGACGCCAAACACGCCATGACGGCCCGTTATCTTTACGATCATCTCTTCCTGGCCCATTTGAAATTCGGCACCCCAACCAACGAGTTCTATGAATTGGTCCGCTCAAAGACCGCACCCGGCCGGCCCCTCGATCTGATCGCCACCGTACGCCCCTATGACGACCCCGGCGTAACACGGGTCTATTATCGCTTCCGCAAAATCCACTCGACCATCGTCCATAAGACCCACATGGTCTTTGATATGAGTGACGCGCAACTGCAGCGCATCAAGGAACTCTTCATTCATCCGGAGTGGCTGCAGACGCCGCACATGGTCAGTTATGATCCGATTGTGAGCGCCAACCCGCTCACCGCATTCGAGCAGATTCCACCCCGTTCCCGTTACCAATTTTTACTGGATAACGCATACTACATTATCACGACCTTTATTCGTGGCCCCGTCTGCAAGGGTCAAATCGCCCTCAATGTGATTGACGATCATTTTTGGGTCATATTCATGGATCCCGAACACGATCTGAGCGTCAAGTATCCCGGTTTTTTAAAATTGCACAGCGACAAGTTGCGGATGCCCATTGAAAAGGGAAGCGACCCGCCTGTTTTTTCGGCACTCACCAATGAGCATCGCAAGGCAGCGATTGAATTCTACAAAGCCCGGCAGGATCACTACACGTCGCTCAACTACGCAGGTCTGGGATATGACGCCATCTGGAAAGGCAGTCGCCCTTCCGACGCACCGGTAATCACCGTCTATCGCCATTTCGACGGCGGCTCGTCCCACCGGGGCCTTCTGGGGAATCTCCCCAAAACCCTCTGGGTGATCGATTACCCGCTTCTCGAACGCATCTACTATGCCCTCGTCGCCGGTTTTGATGTTTACGGGACCATGGGACATCAACTGGCAATACGTCTCTACATGGATGAACTGCGCGTGGAGGGTGAGAGTTATTTCCTGGACTTTATGCCTCCGGAAAAGCGGAAGGAAATCATGCAGTCATGGAATCTGGGGCTGGATCTCAAGGATTTGCATTATTATCCGTCCGCCCTGCCGGCGCAAATCTCTTTCCTCACGAACGACCCGAAACGTGAATTTATCGAGCATATCGTGAAAAAACACCTGCTGCCCTCGGCACAGATTTCCTTCGACCCCGTAAACTATCTCCCGGCAGGGGCGGCATATCCTCAACTGCCGACGGCCTATCAAACCAAGGAAGATTACATGCGCGCCTTTACCGCCCTTTCCCGGCCCGGAACGGCCTTTTTTTCCCTGGTCAACGAACATGAGGCCAATCTGGCCTACGTGAGAATCCGCCTGAAAAATGGGACGGACGTGACCGGCTCCATCGTGATCAACCGCTGGCATGATAATGTATCCTTTATGTTCGGCGAGGACGGCCGCCTCGATCCCCGAAAGGATAGCGCCGATTTTCTTCCCGGCCTGATTGGATCCTATCCGAACTATTTCATTGATGTTCACGCCGAAGATTTGCCCGATTTCTTCGATCTCCTGGCCCATTTCGAGAAAAGTCCAAAAGATGTGGAACGATTTGCCAAATACGGTATAAACCGCGCCGATGATCGACTGTGGGAAACCTATGACTGGTTTCAGCAGCGGTTCAACGAAGATGAACC
>CAZTYA010000306.1:0-3069 GCA_964617255.1 uncultured Syntrophales bacterium | reverse complement strand
ATCCTTATATCAAACGGAGCAGAACCTAATAAAATAAGTAGCATACTTACAAGCTTCTTCAGTCACAACCTGATGATGCGCGATATTTATGAACGCGCTTCTAATATTGAATGGATTAATACTAAATCATGGATGAACAATGTTGCCAGACAATACGACAAAGCTATAAAATGCCTGGAAAAACTATTGGCTGATGATTTAATGCCATCGGTTACAAAAGAGACAATAATTCAGCGGGACATTAACAAGCTGAAAGATGTTAAAAATTTCTTGGCCAGGCCATTGATGTTAAAGCCTTTAATAAAACCAGAACCTGCCTCCGTGAATCAGATGATTGTATTTCAAAGTCTGGCTTTGTATGAATATTTGAAGCAATTCAAGGGGGAGAAGAAAGATAAGGATGTTTATGATTTCATGGCAGAATTATTACGTAATCTATATAAAACGACAGCCATTGACAAGGGGATGAAAAACCTTACCGGAGGTCTTTTGAAAAAGAATTATATTGATAATGCTTACAAGGTTCGCGGGAAATATGACGAGCTTGAGAAAGCTATCAAGCCGTATGTTGCAAAGCCAAGTCGATGAATCTCAACCTATTGATATTACGAACGAACGTAAAAAGGATGGAAACATGAAATAATTTACGCAACTATTAGACTATATTCGTTTATTTTGGTTTGCTGTAGCCGTGGTTGGTTGACCACGGCTTTTTTTCACATAATCAAGTCCTGGTGGAGGTCAGAGCGATGGAAGGAAAGAGCACAAACAGTAACTGCGTGGCGCCATCTGTTCCGATGATCGCCGGGGAAGACGAACTTCTGACCGGTGATGAACTTTGTCGGAAACTGAAGATCAAAAAGAGTTTCCTTTATGCCCCGGCGAGGCGGAAAGGTCCCAACGCTATCCCCTGTGTCCGGATCGGGAAATACCTCCGCTATGACTTGCGGGCGGTCCGAGATCATTTCGCAAAGCATGATCGAACTGAGGTGGGGCCCGAGTTTTTGGGATTAAGCCTCAGACGATCCGCCGTGCCTATTGTGTCGGAGGAAACTATCTTGGATTGCGCCCCGTCAAACTTCCGAATCGCCGTTTACTCTGGCCCGCCGTCGAGGTCCGGCGGATCCTCGCGGAGGCTGAACGGTGAATGCCCCTGCCCTCTTAATCGCCTTCGATCCTGAATCCTGGACGATCACCGAAGCCCTGCCCATTGCCGGCAGCGAACGGGAAGAAGCCATGCTCCTGGAGATGGAGAAGCGGATCCGTGAGGCCCTGAAAGAATACCGGCGGGAGGCCTGTGGCTGATGCGCTGGTTCCGCTTCTACGTCGATGTCTTGGACGATCCGAAGATAGCCGCCTTGAGTGATCGGCAATTCCGATGCTTCGCATACGTCCTGGCCGTAGCGGCAGAGGCAGAGGAAGAAGGCAAGATCCCCATGTCACCGCAGACGCTGGCATGGAGAATCCGTATCCCCATTGATGACCTTATCGAAGCCCTCCAGGCCCTGAAATCCCTATCCATCGTTGATTTCACGGACGATCAAGTCACCGTCACGAACTGGCAGAAGAGACAATTCCGCAGCGATGACGTGACCGCCCGGACCCGCCGGCACAAGGCTAATCGCACACAAGACGGGAACGTTCCCGGGAACGGTCAAGAGTTGTTCCCTGGAACGCCCCCAGAGCAGAGCAGAGCAGAGACAGAGAATACATTGTCCGAACCGGACAACTCTTTCGAGCAGTTCTACACTGCCTACCCGATCCATGAGGGCAGGAAACGAGCAGGGGCAGCCTGGAAGAAGGTCCTGGAGAAGGGGAACGGCACCATACAGTCGATCATGGACGCGCTTGAAAAGCAGAAGGCGCACAAGGAACGCCTCCGGACGTCCGGACAGTTTTGTCCTGAGTGGCCACACCCGGCCACCTGGTTAAACGGCGAACGATGGAAAGACGAGATCCCGGAGCCGGAGAAAAGCAACGACGGCTGGGGGAAGGTGTTCTGATGGACAATTCAGCACCGTTTGACCTTGGAGAAGCGTTGCTAAGAGATGAAAGGCAGGGCGTACATTTGGCCGATGCCCTGGCTAAGTTGGACCGCGAATACCGGGAATGTGAAGACGCTGCCGCTGAATATGACCGCATGACATGCCGGCAGATTGCCGAGCGGAACCGGGGGCCGAAGGAAATAGACCAGGAGGCAGAGATCCGGGCGGCCCTGATTGCTTCAAACCTGGAGGGAATCCGGTTCTGGAGCGAGGACATAGGAGCCCTTGTCGCTGTCCGGGAAGCCTTCCCCGGGAACAATCGGATCCGTGACCTTGCGGGGCACCTGATACGCCTGGAGGAGCGGGAAATGGACGACCTTACAGAGGAGATTTCACAATGGCGATAGTAAAGGACCTGTCCAAATACGATGGCCCGGATCAGATGGTCACTTCCCGGGAACTGTACGTGAGGCTGCAGGAGAACGACCAGGACGCCTTCAAGGTCATGTCCGGGGTCCCCGGCCTTGATGCTGCTATCGACGGATTCCAGGGCGGCGAGCTTATCACGATCAGCGGCCCAACGAAGATGGGCAAGACTTTATTCGCACAAAGCCTTACCGTCAACTTTGCGAAGAACCTGAATTTCCCTCAATGGTTCACCTTCGAGGTCCCGGCCCGACAGTTTCTGTCACAATTCCGGCCCGGGCAGCTTCCGCTCATGTATATGCCGACGAAATTAAAGGCCCACGCCATGGATTGGCTTGAAGAGCGGATCCAGGAGGGCTTCCAGAAGTTTCATTCCCGGATCGTCTTCCTTGATCACCTTCACTACCTGGTGGACCTGGCCCGGATGCGGAACCCGTCCCTTGAGATCGGTCAAGTGATCCGCCGGCTGAAAACCCTGGCCGTGGACGGCGGCTTCATCGTCTTCCTGCTTTGTCACACAACGAAGGGGAAGCCGGAGAATCTGTCCTATGAAGCAATCCGGGATAGCAGCTTCGTTTCCCAGGAGTCGGATTCGGTCTTCATGATCCGACGCACCCCGGACCAAGGAGACAACACGGCAGAGCTTCGCGTGGAGTTT
>CAZTYA010000305.1:0-3083 GCA_964617255.1 uncultured Syntrophales bacterium | reverse complement strand
TTTCTTTACCGGGACCGGGTTGGTTATCCTTATAAAATGTGCTTTGTCACGGCGCCATCCTACTCGTTGTTCCCTCGCAGGTTGACAGCCCTGAAAATGGAATCCGAAGCAGAGTACGGTGACATAATTACAAAAATGGTCATTTCGCGCGAATGCGATAAATCTTGACATACAGAAGTAACTTAACTTAAAGATTTCTATCTGCGGTCGAAATAACAAAAATACCGGTTGCAACACAGCTTTTTTGGCCGGAACGACCGGAATCGGTTCCGTTCGCACTTGAATCGGGATTTCACCCGGCATGATCCATGGAAATTATCATGATGAAGCACAGAGAGGCTTATATGTCTGATGTGCCGGGGACATGGGGGAAGAAAACAGACAATATATGAATAAGATTAAGGTGTTTTCTTTGCCCATAATTTCCTCGATTGTGGTATAGTGTGCGCAACACATAACAGCTCCTGTTGAGTAATAAAAGAACTGCGGAAAGGATGTACCATGACTCAGAAAAAAATTTATATCACGACATTCGATCTGGACCGGCTGACAGATTTAATCGAAGCGTACCGTCATTCGGCACACCAGAAGAAAATACCCATCGAAATTCTGGAAAAAGAGCTTGAGCGTGCGGAGATTGTCGATCCCAAAAAGGTACCCGCAGACGTCATCACGATGAATTCAACCGCTTATCTGAAGGATCTGAACACCGGAGAAGAAATCATTTGGACCCTTGTCTTCCCGAAGGATGCAAACGCGGAAGATCATCGCATTTCCGTCATGGCGCCTATCGGCATGGCTCTGCTTGGCTATCGCGTCGGTGATGTCATCGAATGGAACGTGCCCGGAGGGACAAGAAGGCTCAAGGTCATGCAGACGCTTTATCAGCCGGAGGCCTCCGGACACTACGATATCTGAACCCCTGCGGCGTGCCGTGCGCAATACGGTCCGCTCACTGTTTGCCTGTTTCAGATAATTTACAGCGTTGACCTGCAAGCTGGGGCTTCGTCATTCCCGGGGCGCAATGGATATGGCTTGTTTTTTTCAGCCTGTCTGTTATAGATACTGCAAAATACACCAACGTGGAGGCTGCCATGACCGAAATAACCCATGTACATGCAAGAGAAATCATCGATTCCCGGGGAAACCCCACCGTTGAGGCCGAAGTCACCCTGGCGTCCGGCATCACCGGCAGGGCGGCGGTTCCGTCGGGCGCGTCCACCGGAGAACATGAAATGCTGGAACTGCGGGACGGAGACGCGAAGCGCTATCTCGGGAAGGGTGTTCAGAAAGCCGTCCACAATGTCACCCATGTGATCGGACCGAAGATCACCGGCATGTGCTGCACGCACCAGCGGGCCATCGACTACACCATGATAGCCCTGGACGGCACGGAGAACAAGAGCTCCCTCGGCGCCAATGCGATTCTGGGCGTCTCTATGGCCTGCGCCTGCGCCGCCGCCGCCGTGCACGACATGCCCCTTTACCGTTACCTGGGCGGCGTCATTGCCAAGGATATGCCCGTACCGATGGCTAATATCTTAAACGGCGGCCAGCACGCCGACAACAACGTCGATATTCAGGAATTCATGATCATGCCGGTTGGCGCCAAGAGCTTCCGGGAAGGCCTGCGGATGATTGCCGAAACCTTTCACAATCTAAAGGCGGTTTTGAAAAGCAAGGGGTATAACACGGCTGTCGGTGATGAAGGCGGCTTTGCACCCAACCTGAAATCTAACGGCGAGGCCCTCGATCTTATCTGCACGGCCATTCAGAAAGCCGGCTACACCCAGGGAGAAGATATCGGCATCGCTCTTGACGCTGCCGCGAGTTCCTTCTATCAGGACGGCAAGTATGTCCTCGCTGCGGAAAAGAAACCCAAAAAGAATGCCAGGGAACTCGTTGCCTTCTATGAAAATCTTGTTGCCAACTATCCCATTCTTTCCATCGAGGACGGTCTGGACGAAAACGACTGGGACGGATGGAAACATATGACCGAAGTCCTGGGTGCCAGAATTCAGATTGTGGGAGACGATCTGTTCGTCACAAACAAGCTGCGGCTGGAACGGGGCATCTCCAACGGCGTGGCCAACTCGATTCTGATTAAACTGAACCAGATCGGCACCCTGACGGAAACCCTGGAAACGATCCAGATTGCCAAAGAAGCAGGTTATACAACCGTTATTTCACACCGTTCGGGTGAAACGGAAGACACCTTCATGGCCGATGTGGCCGTGGCGGCCAACTGCGGTCAGATCAAAACGGGATCCCTCTCCCGGAGTGAGCGTCTGGCGAAGTATAACCGGCTGCTACGCATCGAAGAAGAAATGGGCGATTATGCCGTGTACCGGGGCCGCGGGGCGTTTTTGCTTCCCGAGGAGGCCTTGAACCTGACAGCTAAGCGTTAATCAATAGAGATAGCGGAAAATGCGGCGGCGGATATCATCCAGCATCTCCGGCGCACCACACAGCTGGTAAATCTTGCGGGTCTCTTTTTCCATCAGGGAAATGAGACCCGCTTCCGTTAGAAACCTAAGCGCCCCCTGAAAATTCTGCTGTGACAGGGCTTCATAGCGGCGAATCTCCCCGTCCTTATAAAACTTCAGCCCCAGTCGGCGGATTTCCCGCAGCCAGTCTTTTTCCTCTCGCCCCTGGTGCTCGATCAGGGAAATGCTTCGCGTCACAAGCCAGTAGGATTCCAGGTGCGTCTGCAACAAACCGGCAAACGTCTTCAGGACTTCCTTGCCGCCATTGATGAGACGGACGGGAACCGGCGTCGCCCTGCCCTCTTCATAGTCTACGTAGCCACGGGTTTGAAGATAGATGAGATTTTCCCGTATTTCATCAGCGTCCGACCGTTCGTCGTCGAAAATGAACTCGTGACGGAAGAGTTTCTTCAGAAACGCGTAATCATCGGATAGGGTCGCAAAAGTGATATCATCATCGCTGGTGGTGAAGGCGGACAAACCGACAAAGGCAACGGAGAGGAAATAATGGATGATCATATTCTTGTAATAATCCATGCTCAGACGCTTTTCCGCCTGAAGGGTGTAGATGGCCTCGCTCTGTGCCGCTGTACCCTG
>CAZTYA010000304.1:0-3102 GCA_964617255.1 uncultured Syntrophales bacterium | reverse complement strand
CCATCTTGACTGCGGCTGATCATGATGGGAACGGTCAGTTTATACATGCGCGGCAGAAAAAAGCCGCAGAAAAATCTCTGGTGCCAGCTTGCCAGAACCACCGGTCCCCGGCGTAAATGATCCAGTAAAACCTGGTCGTTCTCTATTTGGAAACGCAACGTTCTGTTGTAGAGAAAAAGGATAAAATAAACCGGTTTGATCAGCAGTTGCAGCAGAAAAAACTTGAACGCTTTATTACGGTTTTACTTTTGCATGACATTATTGACCTGTTTATAAAAAGTTGGCGCGTACGTTGACATGCAATACAGGCGTTTGTCAATGGCGATTTGAACGCCTCCAGTCTCGCTGGCGGACTCAAGCCGTGGGCAACCACACATCGAAACCGCAGGATATCCAGACACGGAAATATGCATATTTATCCCGGCTCATATAAGAACTTGACAAATTCCGGTTATTTTCGCCATATTGCTGCCGCGTGCGGATTTTCCATCCGGAAACCCATCCACAGCCTCATCCGCCCCTATACAGCCGAAAGGAGAAACGCAGCATATGGGACACAAGTCTGCTTCTCATAAGAGAATGAGCCGTGCAGAGTCCCTTGGCGAAAAACTCGACGGCATCATCCGGAATCTGCCCGCCGACCGGGTGACGCTGGCCGAGATCCGAGACCTCCTCGGACAGGAGGGACTTTTACTGCTGACGGCTTTTCTAACACTGGTCTTCCTGATCCCCGTTTCCATTCCCGGTGTCAGCACCGTTTTCGGCGCCGCCATTTTACTGATCGGATTCAGTCGTCTCTTCAACTGCACGCTGTGGCTGCCCAAACGCATGCGTGAACGTCAGTTGCCGGCGGAAAAATTGCGTGGGGCTCTGCAGAAAGGGTTGATCTGGTTTCATCGGCTGGAACGCATCAGTCGACCGCATCGACTGAACTGGATGAATACCCGGGGCGTCATGTCCGTGCTGAACAACTGCGCCCTCATTTTAGGGGCTGTCCTGCTTATGGCCCCGTTCGGCCTGGTTCCCTTCAGCAACACCCTGCCCGCCATCGCTTTGCTGTTTCTCGCCATCGGTCTTCTGGAGCGGGACGGCATCTGCATTGTTCTGGGCCATCTCATGAATCTTGCGACGATCATTTACTTTACCCTGTTGATCGCCGGCGGGAGTTTCACCCTCTACAAGCTGTTTCAAATTTTTTAGCCGGACCTGGCCTGGACCAAGCAAACGTACCGACCTGAGAACATCCTTGCAAGATCGCAGATCGCTCCCCCGGTCAGTTGGCTGCTTCCAGGAAAAGACGGAAAAAGGCTTTCAGAATGGGAATATCGAAGATAACGGCCAGGATAAACAAGACACCCAAACCGATCCACAGCCAACCCAGGCGGACCGCTCGCGCCCCTTCGTAAACCTCGGGCACGGCGGCCCGGCGGCGGCGGATGGCCCGGACGCCGCTGAAAAGCAAACCGGCTCCTATGATCAGGGCCGCGCCGTCAAGAAAGCGCATCATTCGCAATTACTTTTTGGGGCCCATCAAATACCAGAGGATCAGGCCGACCAGAGGCAGAAGAACAATCAGAACCGTCCAGAGAATCTTGGCTCCGGTGGTGGCGCTGCTTTTAAACACCTGCAGGATCGCCCAGATATCCAAAACGAGGATAATTAAACCAATAATTTCCTTATACATTTGATCCCTCCTTTGTTTAATTGTTCATGGTTTAAGTCCCTTTTCTTCCCCACAACACACCTGAATCCGGCACATTTCCCATGGCAGCGCCCGGAGACAGGCCCCGGCTTTCCGTATAAACTTTAGCGACGGTATTGAGCCGTAAATTTGGCCACGGCGAGTTTGTTGGCATTCAACATGAAGCCCACCATGGCCGCACTGGCTTCCGCCGGCAAATCCAGTTTTTCGACTTTCAGGGCGTACACCTGAAAAATGTAGCGATGCGGCTTATCCCCTTCCGGCGGACAAGCGCCGCCAAAACCGGCCGTTCCGAAATCCGTGCGCCCCTGAACCGCCCCAGGCGGCAAGCGTTTACCGGAAGCATCGCCTGCTCCTTCCACCAGTCCATGCACATCGGTGGGGATGTTGTATACCACCCAGTGCCACCAGCCGGACCCGGTTGGGGCATCGGGGTCATAAACCGTAACGGCAAAACTCTTCGTCTTTGCCGGTTCTCCCGACCACTTCAGCGCAGGAGAGATATTCTTACCCGTACAGCCAAAACCATTGAAAACCTGGTCTATTGACAAGACGGCGTTGGGTTTGATGGTGGGACTCATCAGGGTGAATTCCTCCGCCGCAAAGACAGATGAAGCGAAAAAGATTACCAAAAGAAGGCAAGTCTGAATATGGCGCAACATCGCAAACCTCCATGCGGATATTTGGTGAGACGTTTGAGATGATGATCCCGTCTGAGATCACGAAAAGCACCGTGATAATAGATTGTTCTGGTATGGCTGTCAATGTGTTTTCCCTCCAAGAGATCGGTGTTTCCCGGTAGGGGCAAAACATCCTTGAGTTAAGACTGGACAGCCGGTTTGTTCTTAAGGTAGTAGCAAAAAGTGTCGGCTTTATCCGGAACGTTACAAATCCGAAGCCCGGGAAGCCGACAGAGGATTCAAACCATGGCTAAATACAAGATGATCATCGAATACGACGGCACGAGCTACAGTGGCTGGCAGGGCCAGACCAATGCCCGGAGCATTCAGGGGACGCTTATCGAAACGGCGCGCCGCGTTCTGGAGTGCAACGTTGACATCCAGGGGGCCGGCCGCACCGACGCCGGCGTTCACGCTTTGGGACAGGTCGCCCATCTGGAGATGCCCAAGAAAGTGCCCCCCCGTACCATCCTGGAAAAAATGAACGACGAACTCCCCTCGAACATCAACATCCTGCGCTTGGAGGAAGCGAAGGCCGATTTCCATGCCCGGCATCACGCCAAAGGACGAAGCTACCTCTACATCCTCTCCCGCAAACGAACCGCCTTCGGCAAGCGCTATGTCTGGTGGGTGCGGGATCCCCTGGATATGAAAACGATGGAAATCGTGATGAAATTATTCCAGGGCTTTCACGATTTTTCCTCCTTTGCTGACAAGCGG